>JAHELX010000207.1 GCA_024643945.1 Anaerolineales bacterium | reverse complement strand
CTCCCCGGGTGGCGCAGACCAGAGCCACGCGCGTCCCCGCGGCCGCATAATGGGCCAGGGTGCCGCCAGTGCCGAAAGCCTCGTCGTCGGGATGGGCAAACATAGCTAGCAAAGTGTTTTGCTTGTTGTTTTGAGTTATCATTACAAATTCCTTTAGGCAGATAGGTGCAACGCACTTGATTCGCCATGATACGGCCAAAGTGCGTTGCACCTGAGTAGTTACCGCGATGCATCCAATTGGGCCAGCTTCGACGTTGGTCCGAGTCGGCATTTGGCCGTCTCGCCGTTACCCCGCCCAAAGTGGAGGCAAGTCGTCAATTTGGCTCCAACCCTGATCTGGCTCGACAAGGGTCACCGCCAGGTCCTCGAAGTAGTGGTCGAGGACCGCGGCTCGCTCTTGAGCCAGGGGTGGGCGGCAGTAGTCTTCTTCTTCCCAGATTGCCACGTCCGGGCTCTCCAATCGGACGCGGCGTAGACTGTCATCCAAAGCGCGGCCAAAGGGTCGCATTTTGACGATTTCACCAGCATCCAGTCGCCGCCGCAGATCAGAGAGTTTCTCCCATTGCGGCTTTGCTCGTACTAAGTAATGAGCCAAAACTGTCCTCCAATTACTCAATCCTCAACAGGTACCTTTGCCGGTACCTGCGTTTCCGGAAGTGCAGATGCATCCCCGGTCACTAATCGGATAGCGTTGCCTGATGGGTCGCGCAACGAGACGGTGTCAGCTATTTTATCCAACTCAACGCCGGAGGTCTTCAAGTGCTCGACAGTGCGATCCAACTCATCCTTGCCGGGCAGGTAGAGGGTGTAGTAGCGCAGTCCTACCGAGTCAGGTGGGGGTGGTGGGGCACCCACACCAGCCCAGGTGTTCAGACCCAGATGATGGTGATAACCACCCGCAGAAACGAATAAAGCGCTTGATCCATAGCGTATCACCAGATCAAAGCCCAGCACGTCACAGTAGAAAGCCTCAGCCTGACGCAGGTCAGCGACATGCAGGTGCACGTGGCCGATGCGCGTCTGCGGAGCCAAACCATCCCAGGGACGGTTGTCTCGCTCTAATTCCGCCAGCAGACCATCCACGTCCAGCGGATCGGTTGCCATTTGCAATTGTCCGCCCCGCCGGGGCCAGGCATTACGTGCACGATCTGCGTAAATTTCTATGCCGTTGCCGTCGGGATCAGCCAGGTATAGAGCCTCGCTCACCAGATGATCGGCAGCGCCCTGTAGCGGGTAGCGCACTTCAACCAGGTGACGCAGCGAGCGAGCCAGGTCCACCCGGCTGGGCATCAGGATGGCAAAATGGTAAAGACCCGTGGTGCGTGGCGGCTTGGGTCGGGCACCTGGCTGCTCTGTCAGCACGAGAGGCGAGGTCATACCGTCGGCTGTCAGCCAGACTGTGCTGTCCTGGCGCTGACGTGTATTGAAACCCAGCACGTCGCCATAAAAGCGCAACGAACGTTCCAGGTCGGATACAGTCAAATGAACGGAACCCACATAAGTATTGGGATGAATTACAAAGGGTTGCATATAACCACTCCTATCAGCGACGCGAGTGGGCTGCGTGACCCTGCAACACAAGCCACTTTTCAGCCCAAGACGCCAGGGCGTCCAGGATCGGCAACAAGTCCCGCCCCTTGTCGGTCAGTTCATATTCTACATGGGGAGGCGCATCAGAGATGGGCCGGCGAAGAATCAGCCCCTGCTCCTCCAAAAACTTAAGCCGCTGCGAGAGTGTCGTCGGATTGACACCACCCACAAGATCCTGCAACTCACAAAAGCGGCGGCGCTCACGCAAATGATGGACAATTTGTAGCGTCCACCGTGCGCCCAGAATACGGGCCGTAGCCGTTACTGGACATTCAAGCTCAGAGCTCATCACTTTTCCCCTCACACCGCAACTGCTTACCCTCCCGCCGGTTTAGGCAAATGCCAAAGTAGAGACCACGGCTACACCTGGTAATTCAGACGCAGAATGCTCACTCAATGCAACCCGCGGGAGGGTAAGCTGAGTGTTACTTCACATCAGGTATTCACTATAGAATGTGTAGTAACTTAAGCCCAAGAAAGAACAGCTCTATCCCTGTCAGTGCTATAATAAATATAGTACTGACACCTATTATACACCCATCAGGCAACCCGTCAAGAGAGATTTCCACAACTATGAGCACGGCAGGTCATTGATAATTTTTAGAAATTATTGTATAGTGACGCATGTCAGTCCGACTGATTGAGGTTAATCCCTAACATGTCGATGAGTAATCCCCATCTCGACCTGGCCATTATCATCGTCAGCTACAACACCCGTAACATGCTGCGTGCCTGCCTACGCTCCGTGTACGCCGGGCTGCCCCAGACGTTCCTCGACGCGCAGGTGTGGGTAGTAGACAACGCCTCATCGGACGGGAGTCCTGGCATGGTGCGTGCTGAGTTCCCGCAAACCCGCCTGTTGGCCCTGGATCACAACTTGGGCTTTGCCGCTGGCAACAACGTGGCACTCCGCGAACTGGGTTTTGGCGCGGCTTCCCGCCCCCAGTCCCGACCGGCGCCCAGTCTCGTCCTCTTCCTCAACCCCGACACCGAGCTACAGGGAAACGCATTTGCAGAAATGGCTCGTGTATTGCGCACCGTGGGGAAAGCCGGCGTGGTTGGTGCCAGCCTGGTTTATCCCGACGGCCGCTTTCAGCACAGCGCTTTTCGCTTCCCAACGCTATGGCAGATCTGGTTCGATTTTTTCCCCCGGCCGGCCCGTCTCCTGGACTCGCGACTTAACGGGCGCTATCCACGCAGGCTATACGAGGCCGGCCGGCCTTTTGCCATAGACCACCCGCTGGGCGCGGCCATGATGACTCGCGCTGACGTCATTCAGGGGGTTGGCCTGATGGACGAAGAGTTCTTTATGTACGCCGAAGAGGTTGACTGGTGTATGCGGGTCAAGGAGGCGGGATGGGAGGTTTATTGCGTTCCGACTGTCAAAATTGTGCATCACGCGGGGGCCAGCACGCGCCAGTTCCGCGACGACATGTTCGTCGCCTTGTGGCGCAGCCGGTTCCGACTGTTCAATAAACACTATGGGCGAGTCTTCAACCTGGCCGCTCGTCTGCTGGTGCGGCTGGGGCTGTGGGCCGAGATGCGCCGCGCCTGGCAGTCTCAAAGCGGCGAAGCGTTGCAACGGCGGCTGGCTGCCTATCGCCAGGTACGCAAGCTGGCAGATTGCATATAGAAAATCTCCAGTTCACCAGGGTCTGATTCAGTAATTACTTCCCCGCAGCCACGCTCCGTTCTACTCCAACTCCTGCCAGGACTTGTTCAACACCTGGGCGGTCTCGGGCAGTTTCTCAAAATGAGGCAGGCCCAAGCTAGGCGTGATCCGCTCTGCTTGCCAGTGCGGATTCCTCTCCAGTACATCGGGCAACCTGTCGAAGCGGACGAAAGCATCCCGGTCGTAAATCACCAGCGTCGGGATATTCACATTTTCGTACACCCTGGCAAGGACGTTGGGGGTGAAGAGCTTGCCACTGAGGAAATACAAGGGCACATGTTCGGCCCCCGCCTGGTGTGAGGTGGCATACGCGTAATCAACGAACCCCGGTGCAATCGGCCCGACAAAACTCTGCCCGAGAAAGAACTTGATACTGCGACGGGTCGCGATCAGGTCAAAAAAGGCGCGGCCCCATAAAGGGAAGGAGAAGAAGGAGTAAAGGACATCGCTGGCGCCAATTACTCCGGCCTGTTGCGAAGCACGCCCGGCATCGGGTGGATTAAACCCACTGGGCGAGATCAAAGCCAGCGAGTGGAAGCGCTCTGGTTGAGCCAGGGCAGCCCGAGCTATAAATTCGCAACCGAGCGAGAGCGCGATCACATCTGCCGGTTCACCCACCTGGGTCGCCAGCAGATCCAGGATAGCACTCTCGAAAACCTGGGGGGTATATACCCGAGGCGAACGCTCCGAAAAACCATAACCTGGCAGATCCAGTGCAAACACCGGTCGCTGTGAGCGGTAATGCTCAAAAAGTGGGCGCATTTCATAGGCGCTGGCGGCCGCGTTCACGCTGTGAATCAGCACCAGAGGTCGTCCAGATACCTGGCGATCGACGTAGTAACTGAGTCTACCGGCAGTCTTACTCAGGAAAGCCACCCGCTCAGCCGGGATGGCATCCTGCAGGGGCACATCGTGATCAATCGCCAGTTTGCTGTACAGGATCCAGCCCCCGGCTACAGCCAGCGTGCCGGCAGCTAACGTCGCTGCTTGAGTTGCCAACCGAGAAGAGACAGAGTTCCCTTTGCGAATTGCTCGCTTCATTTGAGTCACAGTACACCTCCGATTAAGTTACCAGTAGAACGCAACACAGAGATTTCGCTGCAAATGACCTGCACTCCAGCCGCTGAAGCTGGGCTTTCTTGAGGCCAGGTGCCCCCCATATCATTCATCCGGTGCAGTTGCAGGATCAGACTTGGCAGGTAAAGCCGAATTCACGCCCGCTTTGGGGCCAGCCATCACCGCCAGGCTGTGGCGGCGTATCGTCACGCTCAATGGGCCGTTGCCCAGCATTACCCCATCGGCCATCACCGGCATCTCGGGAATGGTGTGGACATCCACACTCTTGACCTGATAGTGTTGGATGCGAGGATCATCCGGAAAGGCGCCGGCCATTTCTTGTACGGCATATTCAATTAGGTTTAACTTACCCACCTGCGAATATACGAGTACGTCCAACCGGCCATCTTCGTACGAAACGCTTGGCGCAACCTGGAAATGAGCGCCAAAATAAGGCATATTCGCTACGAGTACCACGTGCGCTGTAGTGGTGACAGTCGGGCGGCCATCGTCCAGGCTCAAGCTTACCTCCGAGGCAGGATAAGACACCAGGGTTGCAAGAAAATCGCCGATTCTGGTCAGATTGCCATGTTGGATTTCGTCGGCAGACGGATATAAGGCTGACACCAAGCCGACCGTAGCCGCCTCCAGGAACCAGCGCCCGGCGCGACCACAGCGTGCGTGACCCACATCAATTTTGAGCCGGCGACCCTGGCGCAGCAGTGCAACTGCCTCCGCTATGCTGTCAGTGGGAATACCCAGGCTGTGGGCTATGTTGTTCCGCGTGCCAATGGGAATAATCCCCAGCGTCGCCGAGGTTCCCATCAAGCCACCTATCATACTCTCGATAGTCCCGTCGCCGCCACAGACAACAATCAAGCCTATGCCTTGCTGGATGGCCTTGACGGCCACCGACTGCAGCCGGCTTTCGGGTTGCACCATGTATACCTCAGGCCGCATCTGCCACGCCTGCAAGTATGAGAGAATTTCAACAAGCCGCGCGGAAGCCTCCTCGAGCTGGCCGGCCATAGGATTAAAGATGAGTTTGACCCTCAACGGATCGAGGACACTGTCCTCCGGCTGGCTAGAGTTTGACAACGTCATTCGTACTTTCTCCTCGGAACTAAATCATCCTCATTAAAACCACGTCAGATTGAATATCAGTCCCAACTTGAAAATTCTGGGTGCCAACCTGCTGGAATTGCCATTTATGATAAAATGAAATTGCCTGCACATTTATGTTCCACGTGCTTAACCACATTGTCTGGTAACCTCTCCAGCGGGCTTCGGATAGACAAGCCTTCATCAAGGAACTGCCAACACCTTGGCCGTACCATTCTTTCAAGGCATAAAGTCTTGCCAGTTGTATCGGATTGGGACCGTTTATACACGGAGGGGGATCAGCCGGGTATAATCTGGCATAACCAATCGCCTCACCATTGTTTTCTGCGATGAAGAACAGCGAAAGCCGATCAGCAATCTGGGCCGCTAACTTGACGGGTGTGAAGGATTCTGCCAGGTATGCAGCCATATCCTTCTCCGAGGTATCAGCAGCAAAGGCCTCATAGAAAGTTCGCGACCCAAGTTCAGCCAGTAGCGACGCGTCGGACAGCGTCGCATGACGTATCTCGGTCCGGCTCATATTTGCCTTTCCTGAGTCATTGCTCAGCCTCCCGGAGCACCCAATGGTCCCGAGCGAAGCCCCCCATGGGGCTGCACAGGGGAAAGCCCCCCCACGGGGCAGGTTTAGCCGGTTCAGAGTTGAAAATTGCTCTCCCTGGCAACCTGCGGGAGGCTTGGCTGAGTTGTTACTTTCCTGAAAAGATCTTCGCCCCGGAGGATGTGATGTAATTGTATCATATTTCGCCCCATGATTCCCAATATCTCAGCCTAAATCTTCGACCCCTAGCCCAAATCTTTCCCGCATAGCCTGGATCTCCCGATTTACCCGCGAGTTACGCAAAAAGCTTTGGCGTAGACTGGCCGGTTGCACACGCGCCGCCTGGGCATCTACCAGATGACGAGCCTGATGCAGCATGGCCTGTGTGGCCTCAGTGTCGCCGCTGGCAGCAAAGGCCCGCGCCAGGGCCAGGTAAAGGGAAGGACCGGAGCTGAGCGTTTCTTGTGCTTTTTCCAGCCGGTCGAGGGCGGCCCATGCCCCATGTGCCGCCACCACCGGATCTCTGCGGGCCAGAGCTTCGATTTCGAGCGCCATAGCCCGAACCTCGCCCTCAGCCGAACCAAGCTGGGCTGCCAGCAAGCGAGCCTCGCGCGCCCCGATTAGTGCTCTGTCAACCTCATCATCATCTAACAGCAACGCCGTGCTGACCAGCAAAATCTGCACACGATGATAAGGATTGTCTTGTTCCTCGCTGAGGGCATGGGCAATGAGTAAGTAAGGCCACGCTTCTTCGCTTCGCTCCAGATTCCAAAAGAGTTCTCCCAGAGCAGCGCCACTCGCCATCAAGATGTAGCGGTGATTCACTTGCTCCGCCCACCGCCAGGCGGCGACGAGGTCTCGCTCTGCTTCCTCAAACATGCCAAGTCGTAGATAGAGCATACTCTGATCGAGACGCTGTTCAGCAACGCCGGCCTGGTCACCAGCTAACTCGGACAAATGTTCCGCCTCTTCATATGAGACCAGCGCACCAACCCAGTCGCCGGTATGGCGCTGCATTTCGGCCCGCCCCCGCACCGCCTGGGCCTGCAAACCCACCAGCTTCTGTTGGTCGAACAGTTCGCCCGCCACCTCGTAGCAGATAAGGGCGTCGTCATAGCGACTCCAGCCGGCCAGGATATTGCCTCGCTCCAGGAGCGCCAGGCCGATCAACCGATCATCGGCCAGCGCAGCGGCCTGGCCGATGACCTTCTGCAGGCAAGCGTCGGCCGTGTCATAGTCACCCTGATCCTGGGCAAAGACTGCACGCCGGAAGGTAGCCCTGGCCTGCCAGATGGGGTCCCTGCACTCACCGGCTTTAGACTCTAGCGCTTCCAGATCTTGCTGCCGCGCCGCCAGATTGCCCAAGGCACGCCAGATTTGTTCCCGTGCTTCCAAAATGGCACAGCGAGAGGCATAGTCAGTCTCACTAACCAACTCCAAAGCCTGGGTGAAATGCTCAATTGCCACGGCATATGCAGCGCGCCGGGTAGCCTGTTCGCCCGCCAGCCTCAGATAGCGAGCAGCCTTAGCCTGATCATTGCTTCGCGCATAGTGATAGGCCAGGATGTCTACAGCACGTTCTGGCGTGCTCCCTACTCCCTGTTCAAAGTAGCGGGCGGCCCGCCCATGCAAGTGCCGCCGCTGTGCCTCCAGCAGCGAACTGTACGCCACCAACTGCGTGATAGAATGCTTGAAACGATAGGTAGGGGGAGTCGCCATCCCCATCGGCAACAGCCCAAAACGTTCCAACGTCAAGAGATTCTGACGTAGGGCGGTCGGCTCCACAGGCACCGGGTAGCTACCCAATAGCGCATCAAAAGTCACTTCATCTCCCAAAACGGCAGCCACCTTTAGCGTAAGTCGCGTTTGTTCATCCAGCCGATCAATTCGGCTCTGAACCAGGTCTTCAACGCTGGTCGGAATGGTCGCTGACGACGAATCAAACTCGGGCAAAAGTTGCGCCCGGCCGTCGAAGACACGCACCAGCCCTCGCTCCTGCAATGTCCGGCACAGCTCTTCGGCAAACAGGGGGTGGCCCTGCGCCCTTCTCGTCAACAAGTCCACCAGCCGATCAGGTAGCGCCAGTGATGCTCCCAGGCGGTTAGCTGCCAGGTCACACACCGCTTCCGGCGACAACTCACCCAAGGTGATGACCTCACTCATTAGACGCTTCAGTGCCTGCCAGGTTGCTGAAATGGGCACAGGCAATGGGCGATGCACGAGCACGAGCACAATTCCTTTCGAGTATTGGGCCGGCAAGCTGGTCGCGACCTGGGCAAGTTCAGATACCAGCGCCAACGATGCCTCGTCGGCCCACTGAGCATCCTCCAGTACCAGGAGCAGAGGAGTTTTGGCCACCTGAGCCCTGATCCAGCGCGTAACCAGTTCCAGCAACGCCTGCCGGCGCTGGGGCGCTTCCATCCCTTGAGTTAGAGGAGTATCCGGGAAGGGCACCCCCAAGAGATCTCCCAGAACGGGCCAACAAGCCTCTTGCCTGGGGTCAAGCACCTGCAGCGCGCCAATGGCCGCGTCGGTTAGCCGTTCCAGCTCCGCATCAGGCGGGCAAGCCAGTATTTCGGCGGCCAGAGCGCGCCACGGCAGATAAGGCACGTCGCGCCCGGTGATGGCCGCCTGGCCCACCACCACCCACCAGCCCCCCATAAAGGCCTCCACCAACCAGGCTTGCAGCAAGCGGCTTTTGCCAATACCTCCTTCACCGGTAAGAGAAATAATCTGCGCCTGACCCTGGCGTGCCTGTTCCAGAATTTGCTTCAAGTTGGCCAATTCCGCCCCGCGCCCGACGAGTGGCCCCTGCCGGGGCGCAGCCCGGCCAATGCTTTCCACCTCACTGACCAGCCAAACCTCGACCGGACGGGACTTACCTTTCACCCAAACCGGCGGCAACTGTTCCCATACAAACGTACCCGACGCCTCTTCGACTGTAGGCGCATCACACACCACTTGTCCTGGCTGGGCAACTTGCATCAGTCGCGCCGATAGGTTCACGGCATCGCCCATCACCGTGTACTCGCGCCGGGTTGGGCCGCCGACCGGGCCGGCGTACACACCTCCGGTTGCCACCCCGACCCGGACGATGCTGATGCCGTGTTGTCCGGTCAATTCGGCCCACAATAACCGGGCGGCCCAAATAGCACGAGCGGCATCATCTTCATTGGCAGTAGGTGCACCGAAAAGCAGGTGAATCATCGTCCCTTTATCGCCGACGCTGACCCGATTGACCCGTCCTCCGGCAGTTGATACTACACGCTGCGCTGTGGTGACAGCATTTCCCAGGTCAATCCGGGATCCTTCCAAGCCAACAAAGACGCTGGTAACATGACGCAATTCCCCGGCAAAGGCGCCCTGTCCCAGCAAGATACGTTCCGCCAGGGCTGAAGGCAGAAACCGGGCGATAAGAGCAGCCACATCGTCTGGATTACTCACGGACTCCCACGTGAGAGGCAATAATGGGTGGCCAGGGAGATGGCGAGCCGGACGCTCGACCACAACCAGGTTGTTCCGCACA
>JAHELX010000206.1 GCA_024643945.1 Anaerolineales bacterium | reverse complement strand
GCACGAAGACCCGCCCCACGTCCTGGCGTACCCATTCGTCAAAGATGGCAATGAGGAAGTCCCCGTATTGGCGGCCGGTCACCGAGCGTGCGCTAACCTTCTCGCCCTCCTGGAAGCCGGTCTCGTTGTCGCGCTCGAGGATGGGGATGAACTGCATGAACCCGGCACCCGCCTCATCGCGCAGGAAGCGATAAACCTCCAGGGGGTGATCGGCGTTGGCCGCGTGGACGCTGGTCAGGACATTGAACTCCACGCCGTGCTTCTTAAGCAATTCCAGGCCGGCCATCACGCGCTCGAAGGTGGGCTGGCCTCCTTTGTCAACGCGGTAAGCGTCGTGCAGGTCGCGCGGGCCATCCAGGCTGATGCCCACCAGAAAATTGTGCTCTCGAAAGAAGCGGCACCACGCGTCGTCCAGCGTGACGCCGTTGGTTTGCAGCGCGTTGTGAATGTGCATGCCCGGCCGGCGATATCTCTGCTGGAATCCGATGGCTCTGCGGAAGAAGTCCAGGCCCATCAGCGTCGGTTCGCCGCCCTGCCAGGCGAAGATCACCTCCGGGACGGGTTGGGCTTCAATGTACTGGCGGGTGTATTCCTCTAGCAGGGCATCGCTCATGCGGAAGCGGCTGCCGGGGTAGAGTCTCTCTTTGGACAGATAGTAGCAGTAGGCACAGTTTAGATTGCAGATGGCGCCCCGGGGCTTGAGCATCACGTGGAAGGCAGAAGGGGCAGCCGGCTGAGGCTTCATAGACTTACCCCGCCTGATATGCTCTTTGAATGCCACTGTCCCCGTCTCCCCGGTACTGGGCTACGCTGTGGAACATGGCCCGGATGGCCTCGTCAGGTGTGCCGTAATCCATGTTAATGCAACACACGGCCACCTTATTCCAGGGCGCGCCGTGCGCCTGAAGCAACACTTCCGTGACGCCGGTGACTTCTTCGGGCGTGGCAGTGAGCATCTTGACCGGGTCGAGGCGCAGACTGAGCCAGGCATCCGGCAGGGCAGCCCGGCAGGCAGCGACGTCGGAGCCCCAGCCTACATCCAGGTACACCGCCCCGGCGCGGGCGTAGAGGGGTGCGAACAGGTGGGCGTTGTTTCCGCAGTGGTGGAAGCCCGGCGGCGGCAGTTGCCGGCCCAGCCAGGTGTCGTGCTCCAGTAACAGCTCTTCGTACATCCCGGGCGAGATCATCTGCAGCGAGCAGTTAGGGATGATGAAGATGCCGGGGTCGAAGCTGGCGATAATGCGATTGACGCTGATAGCCACACTGCCGCTGCGAGCTTTTACCCGCCGGCCCACTTCGAAGATGGTGCGAGCGATCAGGGCGTGCAGATGCGTAACCAAAGGCCGATTCTCGATGAGATCAATGAAGTAATCCTGGCCGCGCAGATCAATGGCCACGTTGATCACACTGTGCAAGGGCACGTCGCCTTGCAGGTAGCCGAACTCGGCTTCCAGAGCCTCCATCAACGACAGGAGGGCGCGCATCGAGGGGGTGTGCTCGATGTCCTCTGGCGCCTGCATCGCCCAGATCTCGGCCTCGCTCAGGTTGCGCGGCAGGACCCACGGGTTGCCGTTTTCCTGGTATTTCACCTCGCACCCCAGGATTTCCTGCACGATGTAACCACTGCCCATCAAAATCGGGCCGACAATGGGCCGCCGGGGGGCGTCCTTCTGGCCCAGGCCCAAATCGCCAAAGCGTTCATAGAGCAATTGCCGCATGCGTTGCTCCTGCCACACGCGACGCCCCGGATCGTAAAAGAAATCCCGGTCAAATGCGAGGCCGTAGTGCTTATGCCACCAGTTGGGATGGAAGACCGCATCCGCCGGCAGGTAAGGGTTAGTCACCCCACACACTGTTTCTATCCTGTCTTGATGAAAATGACCTCGTACGAGTAATGGAACCGGTAATTGCCAATTTCCCCGGTTTCTTCGCATACCTCTTCTATGCCGAAGTCGGCGGTTATGCCGCTGGCGACCTGGCTGGTACCGCTGGCGACCTGGACCGAGTAGACACCCTTGAACATAGCAAACACCGCCCAGCCAGCGTCATTGGTCGTGATAACGGCACAGTTGTCAGTGCCTGGGCCCCAGCATATTTGGATAGGAATGTCGCTTAAGCCGTCTCCATCGGAGTCAACGATGCGAGTAAAGATATGGTGCCGCCCCTGATTTTCGCAAGCGGTTAGTTGCCTCACACTACTAACCTCAAACATCGATCCGTTGTTGGCCATGATGATCGGGAGATAGAGCTGAGGCTGTGTGTTCAACCAGACCTGGTCGGGATCACCCTGACTTGTGTTGTACCCGCCAGTGTCGGCGTTTGCAACGAAGGCATCCAGATCGCCGTCCTCGTCCAGGTCTCCCAGACCCACCCCGACGCTGGAGGCGTCACCCAACGACTGCGCCGTCGGGGTAAAAATCCCGGCCCCATTGTTCAGCCAGACGCGGTTTGGCTCACCATATGCACCCAACAAATTCGCATTCGCTACAAAAGCATCCAGGTCACCGTCTCCATCCATGTCCCCCAGTTCCACATCCCAACTATCGGCGTTCCCCAAGCGCTGACCGCTGTCACTGAACAGACCGCTTCCAATGTTGAGCCAGACTTCGTTGGGTTGGTTTTCGTGATTTGTGATAAAGGCATCCAGGTCGCCATCCCCATCCAAATCACCCAGAGCCACTGCTGTGCTGCGGGTACTGCCCAGGTCAGGATAAGGGTTGTCGAATACACCCTTGCCGTCGTTCAGCCAGACCTGGTTGGGTTGACCCTGGTTCAAAGTCCCATTGGCGGCAAAGGCGTCCAGGTCGCCATCGCCATCCAGGTCTCCCAGGGCGATGTCATTAGTATCTGAATTACCCAGGCGTTGGTGGCTGTCGGTAAATACACCGGTTCCGTCATTCAACCACACTTGATTAGCGTTTCCAAGGCCAAGCTGGAGGCCGCCCAGAAAAGCATCCAGGTCACCGTCCCCGTCCAGATCTCCTAAAGCAAGCCGCCCGCCGCTTGAGCTAGTTAGGCTCCGGTTGCTCCTCGTGAAAACGCCTCCGCCATTATTGAACCATATCTCGTCGGACCGACTAATTTCAGCGCTCGCAATATACGCGTCCAGGTCGCCATCGCGGTCCAGGTCTCCCAGGGCCATACCCAGACTGCTGATCGTCCCCAGGCTTTGGTTACTATTGGTGAAAACACCCATTCCGTCATTCAGCCAAACTTCGTTGGCCTGATCGATCCCATTGGCAACCAGGGTATCCAGGTCACCGTCCCCGTCCAGGTCGCCCAGCGCGACGGCGGTGGTATCAGAAAAGGGGAAGGTCTGGCCGGAGTCGGTGAAGTAAGCGTAGCCGCTGCCGACTGCCACACGAAATTCCCAAACTGTGGGCGAGATGGGGCCCTGTCCGCTCAAGTTCAGCGTGCCGGTCGTGGCACTGACCCGCACCAGTTCGCCTGGTTTAAAAGGTCGCAGTGGCATCAGGCTGATATCCCCTCCGCTCACTGTGTAGGTTTGAGTCAACAGGCCGGTCTGCATGGCGTACACGGCAAAGGTTCGCGTCGAGACGCTCGCCGGGTTGATGGGCTCATCGTAGGTGATTGAGATGGTAGTAGTAGCTGGGGCGGTGCAGGTGTTCGAGATGGGGTGGATGGTTGGGTTCCCTGGGGCCAGCAGCGGATCGCCTGGCGGGGATGAGGGCGGTGAGGCGGATTGCTGCTCGGCGCTGTTATGGGTTTGTGGCGGCTGGCTTAAATGACGGGGTATGGTTTGAGCCAGCACCCCGGGAACTGCCAGTAGACAGAGCAACAGGCCGGTCATTAGGGTCAAGCCAAGCCATTGACGATGGTTCATTTGCCTCCTCCTTGAAAGCCTCGCGCTAACTACCCTGGCAATGTCTTGGTTTACTCTTTCTCAGTGTCATTCTGACTACAATTTGGAGGCCGAGTCGGGGTCCAGGTAGAGACGCGCGTGATCTACCCGGCGCAGAATGGATCCGGGCCGATCTTCACTGATGGCATCTTTCAGGCAAGCCCGCACAGCCTCGGCTTTGCGCGCTTCTGGCACGATACACAGCACGGCCTTGGCCGCCAACAGTGCCGGAATGGTCAAGGTGATGGCCCCGGTCGGCACCTCCTCCAGGGAAGCGAAATGCCCTTCACCTACCTGTTGCCTGCGGCTCGCCTCTGCCAGGTTGACTACCTTTACCCACGCCGGGTCGTCAAACTGGGCATAGGGCGGATCGTTGAAGGCCAGGTGTCCATTCTCACCCCAGCCCAGGGCCACCAAATCGGCCGGATACTCTCTCAACAAGGCTTCGT
Source organism: Anaerolineales bacterium (assembly GCA_024643945.1). Next base: position 5,198 of record JAHELX010000206.1, on the reverse strand, counting down.
ATTCGCGGCAGGCCCTCTCGACGTCTTCGGGCTGGCTGGGGATGGGGTGAAAGGATCCGGGATGAACGGCATGGATCAAGTGCTGGCGTAGAAAGCGGGGAAAACTCGCTTTGTGGTTGGGATCCATGCCCAGATATTCGTCCATGTGAAACACATGCACTTTTGACCAATCAATTCCTTCTAAATCGCGCAAGGTATGCAGGAAAGTGAGTTGTGAATTGCCAGTGGCGAGGATAATATTCGCCCTCCCTTTGTCAGCTATCGCCTTGTTGATGATTTCTCGCGCGTCGAGCGCTGCTGCCTGGCCCATTTCTTCGTTGCTTTTATAGATAGCCACAGGCAGTTGGCCATATTTGGCGCTTTTAATGGGGTCTATCTTGTTCATTTCCTTTCTCCTGACTTTTTGTCTTGTAGATGCGAATCGGGTGTGAAGCTTTCCTTGGGCGAGACGCTAACCAGGAGCGTATACCCCATACGCTTGCAATGCTTCCCACATGGCCACGATATTTTGGGTGGGAACGTCAGCCTGGATGTTATGCACGCTATTGAAGACGAATCCCCCTCCGGGAGCCAGCGCTTCGATGTTGCGCCGCACGTCGTCCTTGACCTCTTGCGGCGTGCCGGACGGTAGCACTCCCTGGGTATCCACCCCACCCCCCCAGAAGACGAGGTCATTTCCGAATTCGCGCTTGAGCGCGCCCGGTTCCATTCCTTTCGCGCGAATGTGCACCGGGTTGAGAATCTCCACCCCAATTTCGATGAAATCGGGCAGCAGGGGTCGAACGTTGCCACATGAGTGAAAGAACCTTTTAGCGTTGGGCGCTAACTGCCTGATACGCTCAAACAAAATCCTTAAGCGAGGCTTGATCTGCTCGCGGAACATGCCGGGTGAGATAAGCTGCGACGTCTGGGTGCCGTAATCGTCGGCCTGGGAAATCACGTCTACGACGTCGGCCAGTCCCGGCAGCGCCATCTCCCAAAAGGCCAGCTTGAGTTCCAGCAATTTGTCAAACAACGCACCCGCCAGCTTCTTGTCAGAGGCCATCATCACCAGGCAATTTTCCATACCGACGATCCGTTGCCCCATTTCGAACAGTCCGGCGAAGGGGTCTTTGAGGACTATCCCGTAACCGGCCGCCCGGTAACGCTCGGCCTGTTCCCGCAGCCCGGCGATGCGTTGCGGGTCGGCCATGTCCGGCCAGGAGTGACGTTCGATGTCCGACACGGATAGCTCCGGATCGCCCAGCGCTACCTGTAGGATGCTGTAATAAAGACCGTCCGGCCTGGGGCGGCGGTGGGTAATTCCCCATTCGTCGCGGTAGATCCAATACTCGCCAGCATCCTCCTCGTGCACGTTCCAATTGTGGCTGTTGAGCGGGAACAGGCCTCGCACATCCACTCCCAGGCGCTGGATCAGATCGTCATCGGGCAAGGCCAACTGTTGGATAGTGTCGCATAGCTGAACGTCGACAGGTGGCAGACCCAAGGCCTGTCGCAGGTTGCGATAGGCCCCCGCGTGGATGCCGGTGACCTGGGTGCTGCCCAGGTCGAGGGGGATGCGGTCTGGCTCCTGGTGGTTTAGAGCTGTCAATAAACGTTCGCGTGAATTCACAGCGATCAATCCCTTAGCCCTTCAGGCCCGACAGGGGCGAAACGGAACATGCCATATTGGGCCTGGTACATATTGAAATCATCGGTCTCGTGGATGATTTGCCACATTCTGCCGGCCATTGCCTCTAACACCGGCTGAAAGGCAGGATCGTGGGCCAGGTTCCGCATCTCATATGGGTCTGCGGCCAGGTCGTACAACTCATCCTCGTCAAAGCCGTTGAAGACGTATTTGTAGTGGTCCCGCCACAACGTGCGCTGGGTGTAGAAAAAACGCTGGCCGTGAAACTCGGCAAAGGCTTCGGACTCCCACTTGGCCCCCTCGTAGCCCAGGAGCGGCAGCAAGGAACGTCCGTGGCACGGGAATTCGCCGCCGTTGGTCAGTTTCACCAAAGTAGGAGCCAGATCAGTCAGACTCGTGATTTGTTGAACCTGCCGCCCGGCAGGAATGCCGGGCCCGTTGAGGATCAGCGGTACCCTATAAGCCTCTTCAAAGGCGGCAACCCCCTTCAGCATCAGCCGGTGGGCGCCGGCGTAGTCCCCATGGTCAGCGGTAAAGACGATGATGGTATTTTCGGCCTGCCCCAATTCCCTTAAAGCGGCCAGAATACGCCCAACTTGATCGTCAACCAGGGAGCAGAAGGCATAGTAGCATGCGATGGCCTGGGCAAACTGGGGCCATTCCAACTGGCGCCAGACTCGTTGTAGCCGCCGGTAGATGGCCGGCCGATCCGCCAGGTCATCGTCGAAACTGGGCGGGCGGGGGATATCTGCCGCATCATAACGCTCGTAATAGATGCGGGGTACCACCCACGGATCGTGGGGCGCTTCGCTGCTGATAAAAAGCGCCCACGGACGGTCAGGGTCCCGGGCGGCTTCTTGCAAGAACTTGATCCCGTCCGAATACAACTGATACTCCGGCGTCGCTTCGACTGGTTCATCGACCACGCCGTATAGGAGAAAATCACGATATCCTTTTTGCTGGACCGCACCCCGCACCTGCATCTGGTCATCCCGTTCGACGAGACCCATCAGTTTATGGTACTGCTCGACCTCATAGGTATCGAAGCCAAAGTTCTCCAGATGATGAGAGCGTTCGATGTGCCACTTGCCCCAATAGGCGGTGTGATAGCCCGCCGCCTGCAAGGTTTGGCTCCAGAAGGGCAAATCAGCCTTCAGTTTGGCCCGGTAGGGTTCAACCGTATGCGTGCAGTCGACCATGCCGTGACTGTGGGGCAGCAGGCCGGTCATCAAGCTGGCCCGCGTTGGCGAGCAGATGGGATTGGGCGCGTAGCATCGTTCAAAGCGGACCCCGGTGGCAGCCAGGCCCTCCAGATGCGGGGTCTGGCAGGGTGTACTTGGTTCGACGCTGGCGGCTTGTTGGCCATCGGTCATCAAAAAAAGCAAGTTGGGTTGAGGCATTGCTTTGCTCCCTTGGCTTATGGATTGGCTAAGCGCTGCAAGACCTGGATGCAATAGATCAGCGCCCGGGGTAAATGAAACGGATCTTTAACTGGTAATGCTACCGTGTCGGTCAGTTGGTTACCCTGACGGTCCAGCTTTTGCGTCCACTCGCCGTGTTCAAGCACCGGGTAGTGACTGAAAGCGTAATCGTGCACCCGGGCAAACCAGTCCAGGCACCACCCCTGGCGGGAGATTTCATAGGCCAGCAGCAAGGCATACAGCGTCTCGGTGTGCGGCCACCACAGCTTGGCGTCGGCAAAGCGCCACCAGGCCGCTCCCCCCTCGGCATCGCGGGCGTGCAAGATGCCGCCGTACGCATCATCCCAGCCAAATTCGACATGCCATCTGATGGCCTCAATGGCCCGGCGGATGCGAGTCTCATCGCTGCTTCGCTTGAAAATGTGAATCATAAACCACATCGACTCGATCGCGTGCCCCGGCACGATGGAGCGGCCTTGGGGAGAATCAATCAATGAGTTATCCAGGTTCACAAACTCATACAACAGCTTCCGATCAGGCCGCAAGTAGACATCCATCACCTGGCGAGCGTGGAAAAGACTGGCTTCGATCATTGCCTGATCACCCAGGTAGTGGCCCAACTCATTAAAAACCAGTGAGAAGATCATAGAAATGGCGTGCGCTTTGCCGCCCTCGGGCACCGAGAAGGGCGCAGTTTGATATGATCCAGGGCGAGCCAGTCGCTTTTGCACATTCTCATAGGTTTCCTGTGCCAGGGCGATGACCTCTTGATCGTTGGTGGCGCGAGCCAGTTCGGTCAGGCCATAGATGGCGAAACCGTCGGCGTAAATACTGGTGGCACCTTGTAGAATTTTGCCATTCTTGCTGACGGAGAAGACCCACTGTCCTTGCTCATCGCGGCCATACTTTTTGACAAAGTCAAAAATGTGCCAGGCCACGTCGAGCCACTCTCGCTTGCGCTCAATTTTGTTGTAAAGGGCGGAGAAGGTCCAAATGGCCCGCAGTTGGGACCACATATACTTATCCTGGCTGAGCACCTGGCCCTCATCCGAGATACAGGTGAGGATACCCCCGTTTTGCCAGTCGATAGCATACTTGAGCCAGAAGGGTACCACCCGCTCCAGCAGTTCTGAGCGATAGATCGCCAGCAAGTCAACGAAACGTGTCTTGATTTGCATATGATTATCCTTTTGACGTCAGAACCGGGTAAGCTGGCTGTTTGTTGCAGAAACCCAAATTGGGCTGGACCAGGCGCGTTGGCCATTGCGTTGCTCGACGCGAATCCGGTAATGGGCCTCTCCTGTTATCGGTTCATCGTCTTCGATGACGAATTCGGCCTGATAGCCGGCTTCTGGAATAATGCGGTGGAGCTTCGCCTTGTAAGCCATATGATAGTAAGGGTCCTCTCGCTCGTGGGAACCGGGCTCCAGGCCGCAATATTCGTGCAGCATATCAACGCACTCATCCTTGAACCACATCACCCGGCTTCCGCCCGCAAAGGAGTGGATGGGGCCCCTTTCTTCCAGTCCATTGAGTCGGACCAGCAGCTCGGCTTCGGGAACGGCTTCGAATTCAAACACATTGGCGTTCTGTCTTGGTTTAATCGAATCTTGGGTTGAACTGACCATGGCGAAGGTCGCATGTTGGCTATCTAGCTTGGGCACCTCCTGCCCGGGAGAAACCCAACACGGCTCATAATTGAGGAAACGTCCCTCAGACAGGGACAGCTCACCCTGCCAATGACGATCTGGCGTATCCAGCTCATTGGGCCTTGGACCCCATCCGACCTCTATTCTCAGCTTGAATCGAGTACGTAGGCCTGGACGAGGCGGGTCCCATGTCCCCTGGTGGCAATGGGTGGCGATCACTCGACCATTGCGAAGAATCTCGATACGGTCGAGGGCATCGGAACCCCGAACCTTTACCCGAACCTCCCGCGGCTGGGAAGCCTGAATGATACTGCCCATCGGAGCCCCGTCGACGGTGAATTCCAATTGAATGCGATCCCCTGTCACCCCATAGACACGGCGTGCCAGGAATGCCTCCCATAATCTGTCACGCGTCAGCTCAGGGGCCATGCAGGCCATCAGCCCTTGCCCGTAGTGCCCCGGCATATCCCCCCAATTGTCGGTTGAGCAAATGGCCCC
>JAHELX010000205.1 GCA_024643945.1 Anaerolineales bacterium | reverse complement strand
GTAGTATTGCTCGGGGTATAGTGATCTTTCCCTTAAACACCCTATATGAGTCAAAGTTTTGAACTTCAGTTCTAAGAAGTGAAAATTTATTGAAGAGATGCATAACCTCAGCCCGTGAGACATAGTCGGTATGAGGTGCAGCTTCCCCACGTTCACTAGTATCATAGAGAGCCCGGATGCGTCGTTCGACTTCTTCTCGATTACTGGCCGAGAGTATACCTCTCACGCGCATGATAGGAACCTTCACCATTCGCCGAAAGGCATAGCGATGATAAAGCATCACAATTGCTCTTCCGCCTGGCTGGAGCACTCGGTACACCTCTGACACAGCTTGGTTCAAGTTTCCTGTGTGATGCAGGCACCCTATCGTGTAGACGTAATCAAAAGATTCGCTCTTATATGGTAACTTAAGTGCCGAGCCTCTTTGTACCTGGTTTGCCGAATTTTGTCCAAGACAACTGAACCGGTAACGCATCATGGCTAGCGGGCCATTAGCTATGTCGATCCCCCAGTAGCCACACCCTTGGGAAGCAAGAAAACTGCCCAGGGTACCATAGCCCAAGCCTATCTCTAAAACTTTTTTACCACGCAATTCCTCCCTCAGAACATACTGGGCCAGATAGGGGTAGAACGCCAGGTACGCTTCATCGAAGCGACGAAGATTCTCGACGGAAGGCTCACTAATGCCCAGAGATCGCGCTAAAGAAGAGCCACAGAGTTCATTCCAAAACTCAGCATTTCTGGCATCAATCTCCTGTTTATGCATAAACCCTCAACGTCCTAATCAGAGCCCTGTGAGAACAGCTAGCTGATGATCACAGCACGTTACTTACAATGGCCGATAAGTTTCCACCCAACTTTGGTGTAGCCTATCTAATAGGTTCCCATACTCAAATGTTTGATGACGCTCTTCCTGCTAACTTTGGAATAAACTGCTTACCAATCATCAACAAAGTCCGCCTTTCACTCGCATTCAATAGGAAATAGAGAATGACAGGTAACGAAGCAGCCGCGAGACAGGAAAGGATAATCTCAGTGGGCAGTGAAGAGTTCCGTTCCCAGAGTGTTAACACGAGGTAACCGATGTAGATCAACATAAACTTTGCGACCCTATTCCATTCATATTGAACTTTGAGGTACACGTGCTTTCGCGCGAGGTTCCAGGCTAGCTGCAAAACGACCATTACCAGGTGACCTAACGCCAGGACTATAGCTGCCCCTAAAAAACCAAGCCATGGGATAAGCAGTAGATTGAGTCCAAACACAATGAAGGCGGCAGTTGATTGAACTATACTCTGATACTTGACCTCTTTCATGAAGTACATACCCGGCAGTATTAGGCTGAACACACCCGTAAGAAACTGGGCGGTGGCGGACAGGCCAACCACTTTGTATGCCTGGTGAAAAGCAGGCTGAGTCATCACCATCACGACTGGCTTAGCAAACAAGTAAAAGAGCAGACTGAGTGCACCAAAGCCGAATATGTAGTAGGTTAGAATACGCCCAAAGAGTACTCGGGCTTCAGCGTGTTTATCTGCAAAAGACATAAAGTATGGATACCATGCATTGGTAAACCCACTAACAAACAAATTCATCACGAATCCCAAGTTATAACCAACGGTGTAGATCCCAACCGCCTCCAGTCCGTCAAACCATTGCAAGATATACTTATTCATCTGCTGCAGAACAAACACGGAAGCAAATGCGGGGATCAATGGTACGCCCATTCGCAGTAACTCTTTGACCAGTGACTGACTGAATCGAAACTTGAGCTTGGGTACTACAGGTAGCACATACAAAACCAGGCCAATCGCCTGGGCTATCAGTCGACCCTCAAGCATCCCCTGAACACCCCTTTCTAAGATAACGACCATGACGATGCTTGAGCCAATGGAAACCAATGTCGAGATGGCCGTCAGCGCCACGAAGATTTTTACCTTTTCCTCAAACTGAAGGTAAAGCATAAAAGGGATAACTAAAATGTTCAGGCAGGTACTCAATAGTGAAATTGTAACCAGGTAATGATAATCGGGTGTCAGAAATGCCACCCAGCTTATCTGTCGGGCAAACACGAGCCCTATTAGTGTCAAAATAGATACACTGACTTCAAGAATAATAAATGCCGTCCAGATTGTTGTCTCTTTCCTCTCCTGGCTGTTACCTTCAAAGTAACATATCCCCGTAGCTATTCCAAGCCCGAGCGAAAAGACCGAGGTTACGACGAAGACTATCAGCGCCAGGATGGACATGATCCCATAGTCGGCTGGGGTCAAATACGCAGTAAAGACAGGCAGCAACAAGAAGCTGATGACGCGGTTTAATACCTGTCCCACGCCATATGTCAATGCGTTTCTTGCCAGCCGTACAACTTGTTGTCTCACTATCATGCCAGGGTTAGTTGATATGTCGAATCCAGCAGCTACCGGTCGACGATCATGTCCTTCGGTCTTTCATAATTATTTGATGGAAGAGCTGATGATGTCTATTATTCGAGCACCTGCCCATCCGTCGCCAAACAGTCTTGGTGGTATTCCCACCGGGCTTGGTTGTCCGACCGCTGCCGCAATCTGTTCTGGATCCGTCCCTACGACTATGTTCCATCCCGTCTCCACCGTCTCCACCCACTCTGTCTCCTCCCGCAGGGTAACACAGGGAACGCCGAAGAAGTACGCCTCCTTCTGCACACCACCTGAGTCAGTCAGAATCAGGCGGGCGTGTTTCTCCAGCAGCAGCATGTCCAAATAGCCTACCGGTTCGATGAGTTGTACGTTGGCCGGGGGTGATGAGCCTAACTTAGCCAGCGCCGACCGGGCGCGCGGATGAGCCGGAAATACAATTGGCTCTGACACGGCACGCAATGCCTCTATGATGGCTGCCAGCCGAACCGGGTCGTCGGTGTTCTCGGCGCGATGTACGGTCGCCAGCAGGTAGCGTCCAGGTTTGAGCCCCAGCCGGTTCAGGATAGTGGAGCGTTGCTCGGCGATGCCGATGTTGTGCAGCACCGCATCGTACATCACGTCCCCGACATTGTGCACCCCCCGCGTGATGCCCTCGCGCGCCAGATTGTCTACCGCCGTCTGGGTAGGGCAAAAAAGCAGGTCGGCCACATGGTCTGTCAGCACCCGGTTGTGCTCCTCGGGCATGCGACGGTTGAAGCTACGCAGCCCGGCCTCGACGTGCGCCACCGGCATGTGCAACTTCACCGCCGCCAGAGCCCCGGCCAACGTGGAATTGGTGTCGCCGTAAACCAACACCCAGTCAGGCCGCTCGTCAAGCAGCACCTGCTCGATAGTCTCCAGCATGCGCCCCGTCTGTTGTCCGTGCGGGCCGGAGCCAACTCCCAGGTTGTAAGCCGGCTCGGGGATATCCAGCTCTTCGAAGAACACCGCCGACATGTTGTGGTCGTAATGTTGGCCGGTATGGACCAACACTTCAGTATGTCGCTGCCGCAAGACCCGACTGACAGGCGCGGCTTTGATGAACTGAGGTCGGGCTCCTACAATCGAGAGAATCTTCACGCCTGCCTCTGCTTTAACCAATCCCTGACCAACTTGCCAAAACGTGCCAGGTCATCCAGATGCTGCAAGTTGGCATATACCTCATCCCAGTCCACGTCTGCATATTCATGAACCAGGACATTCCGAAAGCCAGCGATGGGCGCCAGTTGTCGTGCGAAATCAGAAGACAAAACGTCTAACTCTCCCATGCGCAAGATCGCCTCATAATAGTCGCGAGGCTTTTGAGCCCCCTCCAATGAAATGATGCGATGGCTGATGTCTATGCAGCACTGAGCCGCAACCTCCAGATTCCGCTCCACTATGTCTCGCAAGTAGGGGTCCGCGTCAAACTCAGCGCGTGTCTTCTCTCGGAGCGGTTCCAACCTGGCCAAGCGTTCGCTCAGTTCGTCCAAGCGCCGCTCGATACCGCTGTATTCGAGTGTCATACCCTGTATCCTCTAGAATGTCGCGCCGCTGTTCTCGCAGGATCGGCAGGTAGTCCCCGTACAAGCTCATGATTCGGGCTTCGTATTCCACCCGGGTGGCGACATCCCGCTCAAATAGTGGCTCGCCCTGGGCAATGACGGCAAAGGCCAACTCGATGGGTGCCCGGTTCAACAGGACCAGGTCGATTCGCCCCGTGTCCAAAGCCTTTGCCAGCCGGTGGCCCAACTCGGCGCGTATCTGCGGCCAAGCCGCCGCGCTATCCAACAAGACGCCAAAATCATAGTCACTGGCCGGGCCGAGGTTCCCCGTCACTTGAGAGCCAAACCGGTAGACCAGTTGGATCTCCGGCATATCAGCCACAGCCTCCGCCACGGGTCTACCGAATGCTTCGCCGGCCCCAGCACGCTTTCGGGCGTTCTTCGCTTGCGACATATCGCTCTCGCTTACCCCAAAAACTCCCGTATCGCCCCCGCCACCTGCTGGATCTGCTCCTCGGTCAACTCCGGATACATAGGCAGCGATAGCACCTCGCGCCCTGCCTGCTCGCTGACCGGCAGGCTGCCCTCGCCATAGTTCAGGTCGCGATACAGTCCCTGGAGGTGCAGTGGCAGCGGATAGTAGATCATGGTGCCAATGCCGCGCTCCCGCAGGAACTCGTGCAAGACGTCGCGGCGTGGAGCCTGAATGGTGTACTGGTGATACACGTGGCTGACGCCGGGACGCACGTAGGGCGTCTCGACGTCCAGCCCGGCCAGCAGTTCATCGTAGCAGCCGGCAACGCGTCGCCGTCCGGCCTGCCAGTCCTCCAGGTGGCGCAGCTTCACCCGCAACAGCGCCGCCTGCATTTCGTCCAGGCGGCTGTTGAAGCCCAGCACTTCGTGATAGTACTTGGTCTTGCCCCCCTGCCGGCGTAATACGTCAACTCGCTCGGCGATTTCAGAGTTATTGGTGGTTACCATCCCGCCATCTCCGTAAGCACCCAGGTTCTTGGTGGGATAAAAGCTGAAGCAGGCCACGTCACCAAAGGAACCCACACGCCGCCCATCGTCCTCGGCCCCGATGGCCTGAGCGCAGTCCTCAATTACATACAGGTCATGCCGCCGGGCGATCTCCATAATCTCATCGATTTCGGCCGGCTGCCCGTACAGGTGCACCGGCACAATGGCCCTGGTCCGCTCGGTAATGGCTGCTTCGATCTGTGCCGGGACGATGTTGAACGTACGCGGGTCAATATCCACAAAGACTGGCCGTGCCCCGGAATGGGAAATGGTATTGGCAGTAGCCACAAAGGTGAAAGGTGTGGTAATCACCTCATCGCCAGGGCCGATGTCCAGCGCCGCCAATGACAACCGCAACGCGTCGGTGCCAGAGGCTACGCCGATCCCATACCGACAGCCGACGTACTCCGCTACCTCGGCCTCAAGGGCTTTAACGTTCGGCCCCAGCACGAAGTGACCGCTGGCCATCACGTCTAACACAGCGGCGTCAACTTCGCCTTTAATGGACTGGTACTGAGCTTTGAGATCTAGGATTGGGACAGTGGTCATCGTTCCTCACTTTCTGCTTGTCCTGCCCCGGTTTGAGGTTGCAGGTAGTCTACAATTGCCCGCGCAAAGGCATCGAAGTCGCCCAAGTGCCTCTTGAGGATGCCATAAACTCTGGCATCATCAATGCGCGCGTAGTTGTGAACGATCAGGTTGCGGAATCTCGCCATTTCCAGCAAAGTAGATAGCAATTGTGCCGAGACGACTTTTTCTTCATAAAGCACGCGGAACACGTCCTGGTTATCTACAGGGTATCGGAATCCATCCAGCGCGATAAGTCGCCGGCCAATGTCCAGGCAAATTTCCACCGCGACCTGTAAACTGCGCTCCACCGCCTGCCGAAGCATTTTGTTATCCTGATACACCTCAAGGCTGGTGGCCTGCGCCCTATAGCCACGTAAATCGTTCACATATTCAGCCAGCAGTCTTAGACGTTCGTTGACGATTTCGTCGCCGTCCACTCAGCCCCACCTCTCTGATCTTCTGAAATAGGTCACGACTATGATATCCGTACATCGGTTGCAGGTCAGCATAAATTTTGCCGGCCCGTACCTCGAACTCCACCCGCGCAGCCCGGTCGCGCTCGAAGATGAGCCGACCATGCCTGAGTACCTGATGTGCCAGCAGCGGTGGCGCATCGTTGAGCACTACTACGTCGGCCGGCCTCCGACCGAGAGCCTCCTCCACTTCCCCCATCAGCCGCAGGCGACGTTCGAAGCGCTCCATCTCATCCGTCCCCGACAACAGCACGGCCACGTCCACGTCGCTCTCGGGGCGAGCCTTGCCTGTGGCATAAGAGCCAAAGAGGTAGGCTGCCAGCACATCGGGTTGAGCAGCCAGACAATTCACCAAGACCTCAATATTCAGGCAGGTATCTACCGGGTGATTGGATTCGCTGTTTCTATGCTCTGACATCATTGGTTGTCCACAAACTCGTCTTTGGGCACGTCGCGGATGACGCGTGCTGGGGTGCCTCGCACCAACACAGCATCAGGGACGTCGCGCGTCACCAGTGCCCCAGCGGCGACGAAAGCCTCACGGCCAATCGTCACCCCCGGCAGCAAAATTGAATTGGCCCCTATCCGCGCGCCCCGCTTGATGTGAGGCCCCTGGCGCTGCTCGAATCGCTGCCGGGTACGGCCCATATAGTTATCGTTGGTGGTGACGACGCATGGGGCGATGAAGACGTGATCTTCGATGGTCATCCAGGCGGTAATGTATGCCTGAGATTGGATTTTGGTATAACTACCGATGGTCGTCTCATTCTCGACGGTGACGCCCCGCCCCACAATGACTGCATCGCCGATGACGCACTTTTCGCGGACGAAGGCCTGGTCGGCGATGAGACAGTCCCGGCCAATGCGCGTGCCCGCGTAGACGACCGTCCCAGTACCAATGATACTGCCGGCACCAATCTCTAGCGGCGGCAGTTCATCCCCTGCATGGAAAGTGCTCGTACGTGCCGGCTTGGGCAATCTGCCTAACACAGCATTGTCGCCTATCGTCACGCCATCGCCAATAACTGTGCCCGGATGTACCACTACGTTGTGCCCAAGCGACACGCCTACCCCCAACTTTACGTCCTCCATGACCACTACGTTCTGACCAAAGACGCACCCAGGACCGATCTGTGCAGTAGGAGCGATACCTGGGTGACTCACATCGCCACCTCAGCTAACGCCACCGGCTGCCCATCCTGTTCTAGCGATTGCTGCGCCGCATCGAGGACACGCAACACATCCACGCCGTTGCGTCCGTCACTGACCGGCCTTATGCCCTGCTGGACGCAATCGAGAAAGTGCTGGCACTCCAGGCGCAGCGGTTCCTTCATATCCACGCGAGGGATGTACACGTCACCGAAGCGTAGGGTCAAAAGGTCACCATAACCCACATCTCGGATAGTCGCCGGAGATGCCTCGAGAAAATCCACACCAGCGTCGTAAAGTCGAATCTTCTCGCGCGATTCCATGTCGTCAAAGACCGCCATCTTCTTACTGCCAACCACGGTGAAACGACGTACTTTGTGGGGGTCCAGCCAGCTTACATGACAATGGGCTAACGATCCGTCAGCGAAATACATCGTCAGGAAGACAAGATCGTGAACGCCGGCACGGAGGAAAGCTCTGCCCTGCGCGCTGACCCTCTCTGGCGCCTGATTCAACAAGTAGAGGGCGACCGAAATGTCGTGGGGTGCCAGACTCCACATCGCATTTTCGTCCCGCCGTACCTTGCCCAGATTTAGCCGATGGGAGTAAATGTAATGGATAATACCCAATTCACCCGCGTCCACGTATTCTTTGAGCTGTCGTACGGCTGGGTGGTAGAGCAACAGATGGCCCACCATCAAAACCCGGTGTCGCGCTTCGGCCAGCCTGACTAACTCGACAGCTTGCGTTATGTCAAGAGCAATCGGCTTCTCCACAAACAGGTGCTTGCCGTGCTCTATCGCCAGCCGGGCATGTTCATAGTGCAAGCTGGCCGGCGACGAGACGACGACAGCCTCAATCTCTCCGTCTTCAAGCACCCGGTCGTAGTCGGCGGTCGCCTCGACACCCGGGTAAGTATCTGACGCTCTGACTCTGGCTGCCTCATCAATGTCACAACATAGCTTGACCCGGCTATCGGGCAAGCTCACGAAGTTTCTCAAAAGATTCGGCCCCCAATGCCCCAAACCCACCTGTCCAATGGTAATCATGTAATTTCAGCCTCGCCGTCTAGCCTTTGTGGCCAACGAAGGGTCAGTCTCCTACCTTCCATTACCAAGGCTGGAACAAGAGTCGCGTCCTCATCTTGGGCTACGTTCACCCTCTGCTCCAGACACGTCAGCAGACAAATGTCGGCCAGGTCCCCGTCGCCCTCCACACAGACTGTATCATAGCCGGCTTCTAACACATGCGCCAACAGAGTCCGCGCCTGGGCACGGGTCTCATGATAAAGGCGGAGCGAGGCCTGCATATAAGCCCGCGTCAGGTGCGCCTTCTCGGCAACCCCCTGGGGCGTGATAAGGTAGCGCAGCCGGCGGCGTTGCATCTTGCGTACCTTCACATAGCCCTTGTTGACCAGCCGCTTGAGATACCAATTGACACTGCCCACCGCCACTCCCAACCGGGTGGCCAGGTCAGCCTGGGTTGTGTCGGGGTTGTGCTCCAGGTATTCTAAAATTTGCAGCTCGCGTTCCGATTGGGCATCCATCGAGCACACATCGCTTTGGACTAATATTCAGTCAATGAATTTTAGCATCTACATTGTAAACCTAGAGTCTATGGACGTCAATTGAGAAACTAGTCCTATACTCAACGCACGTGGGTGTACCTCCCCTGGAGGGGAGGTACACCCACGTGCGGGTATTATAATGACAATGCCGTTCAACACACGACCATCGTTCATGACACCTCACCCGCCAGCATTCCTTCAATGCGAGCGACGATCATCTCGATAGCCGTCGTGTTGAATCCCCCGGCCGGGATGATAACGTCGGCATAGCGCTTGCTGGGCTCCACAAACTCCAGATGCATTGGGCGAACAGTGGTGAGATATTGCTGGATGACGGACTCCATCGTCCGGTCTCGCTCCTGAATGTCGCGTTGGAGTCGCCGGATGAAGCGCAGGTCAGCATCAGTGTCCACATAAAGTCTGATGTCCATCATCTCGCGAAGTTCTCTATCCACCAAGATGAGGATACCCTCAACTAAAATAACCCGGCAAGGCCCGACCCGACGTACCCGGTGACTGCGTTGGTAGGTGGCAAAATCGTAGATGGGCACCTCGATTGGTTCTTGGGCCTGTAATTGGCGAAGATGTGCCACCAGCAACTCAGTCTCGAGGGCGTCGGGATGGTCGAAATTTAGCTGACGCCGCTCCTCCAGGGGCAGATGACTCAAATCGCGATAGTAAGAATCGTGCTGAATGTAGGCAATACGGTCTCTTCCAACTCGTTCCAGAATCGCATCAGAAACAGTTGTCTTACCCGAGGCGGTGCCGCCGGCCACGCCAATAATGATCAGCTTCATCTCGATATCTCCCAAT
>JAHELX010000204.1 GCA_024643945.1 Anaerolineales bacterium | reverse complement strand
CCCCGAATCGAACAGGCCAATGGTCGCAGCCCCCCGCGCGGACGATGCCACCTCATCCCAGGTCAATCTAACAATCCTCCAGGCTCCATTCCTTATAACACCCGGTCCTCCCATTGCGATATGCCTCCACAAAAGCCAGGAATAGGCGCCGTGCCGCTTCCTGGCTGGCTACCAACTCCTCCGGATGCCACTGCACGCCAATGGCAAAGGGGTGATGAGGCGCTTCAATCCCCTCGATGGTTCCATCGGGAGAGCGGGCCACAATGCGATAGGCCGGCGACGTTTCCTTAAGCGCCTGGTGATGCAAGCTGTTGACCGACAGGTGATCCACACCCAGCACCGCACCCAGGCGTGAGCCAAGTTCGATGGCGACCGGGTGCGCCAGGAAATCACGCGGGTAATCGCCCCCAGAGAAATAGTCGTGCCGGGCGGCATCGGGACACTGAGAGGCAATGTCTTGATAAAGCGAACCACCAGCAGCCACATTCATCACCTGAATGCCCCGGCAGATACCCAACAGCGGCTTGCCTTCCTCCAGCCCCCAGCGTGCCAGGGTCAGTTCTAGCGCATCTCGCGCCGACTGGACATCGCTCAGCGACGGGTGAGGTGTCTCACCGAAGAAGTGAGAGGCAATATCACCGCCGCCAGGCAGCAAGATGGCGTCGGCTTGCTCGAACAGGATGCGCAGCACGTCGGCGCGAGCTTCTATCGGGATAAGAAAAGGCGCACCACCAGCACTGATGATCGCGCTAATATAAGAAGAGTTCTGAGCGTTAATGTGTCGACCTTTGTAAGCCATCGAGCTATCACTGCGACATGGGATCCCGACCAAAGGCCGACCAGGATTATCCATAGACTGTCGTCCTTGCCCATCTCTCCACGTAAGACTCAGGGAATCAGGAATGAGGATAAGTCTCCCATTGTCTTGATTCCTGTTCCGCTGATTCCCCGATCCCTGATTCCTTCCCGTCGGCATACACACCGCGCAAGTCTTCACGCACCAAGGCCGCGATATGCTGCATTACCTCGTCGGCCCGAGCCTGCAGTTGCTCACCCTTCTGTTGTCCATGCACAGGTTGTAACCTGAAAGGCTGTCCAACGCGCACGCTGACATGTGGCCGATGCAAGTGTTTCCACTCGGCGATGACTTTCTCCTGGCCCGAGATGCCCACCGGCACGATGGGTACGTTGAGTTTGGTGGCGAGGTAAGCGATGCCGGGCTTGCCGCGTTGCATCGTCCCGGTACGACTGCGCGTCCCCTCAGGCGCCAGGCCCAAGATACCCCCCTGTTGCAACACAGCCAGGCACTTAGCAAGAGCCTCTCGATCCACCTCGCCTCGGCGGACGAAGATCGCTCCCACCGACTTCAGCAGCCAGTTTACGGGCCAGACTCTTGCCCATTTTTCAGCCGCCAAGGCCGTTATCTCTCGATAAGGGATGCCCACTAGCACTAATGGCGGGTCGAAAAAGTGCAGATGATTGCTAGCGACAATGAAAGGCCCTTTTTCGGGCATGTTCGACCAGCCATGGGTCTCAACGCGGCACAGCAAAGTGGATAAGACCTTGACGACAGCCCAGACGATACGATACCAGATCTTTGCATACCACATAACCTACATACCTCAATATATCAGTCAGAAGATCGTACTACTCAGCCAAAAGGTGCAACCCCACAGGGGGGGTTGCACCTGAGGATAGATCATTGAAGTCTTCCTACAGATGTCATTCTACCCGTAGCCCCTGAGCCTGAACCGAATAAGTGACGACCGGGCTTCCGGTGAGTGTCAATTCTACCTCAAAAGGGGTAGTTGCAGCCGAACGAAGCACCAACACCGGCAGGTCTGCCTGCCGCACGGCGCTGACGCGAGCCTGGTCGTCGTAGGCAGTGACGAGCAACCGCAAATTCTCCGCATCACTGCTGCCGACATTCTGCAGTTCACCCGTCACCCGATAGCGGGTTGCGCCCACTGCCTGCCCTTGCAAATCGCTCGCGGTCAGATCCAGATAATAGCGCGTATTGGGAGATGTTGGCACACCGGCCAGCACCAACGCCTGGTATTGAGCAAACTGGCGTGGCGGATCGGGAAAGAGAATAGCAAACGACACCACCTGCTCGGAAGGCACCACATCAAGCTGGGGAAAAGCGGCCTCGCTAGCCAGCAACTGCCCGCTCCCGTCAAAAAGCGATACCTCGACTACCACTTCGGAAAGAGGGTCAGGACCCGGATTATATATCTCCCCTAATGCCCATAAGCCGCCTACGGGCGTCTGCTGAAAGCCCAATCCTCGGATCAGCATCGGCGGCGGAGTTGGCGTAGGTGTAGGCGGCTGTTCCGCGTCTTCCTCCGGACGGGGGATCACGAGTTCCTGTTCAATCTGTAAACGACGTGGATCAATAATACCATTGGCTTCCTGGATCGCCTCGGCCGACACGCCGAATTCGGCCGCAATCGCCAACAATGTATCTCCTGATTGCACTCGATAGACGATTGGTGTAGGTGTTACCGTAGGTGTCGCAGTGGGCGCAGGAGTCGCCGGGGCAGGGGTGAACGTCGCTCGGGGCGGTACAGTCGCCAGGGGCGTGGCGGACGGCAAGACTACCACCGGCGTCATTACCTCGGGTGACGGCGTGATCAACTGACCGCAACCCGCCAGGAAGGCCAAAAACGGCACGCAAACAACAAGATGTTTCCACATGGCACATCATTATACCACAGGCCTAAGCCAGACGAAAAGATTTTGTCGGAAGTGTAACCAGTTGAGGACACCCAAAAACCCAGCCCTCAAGCCAGTATGGGCAATTGGAGTCGAAGCTCATCCAATTACTTTACATACCTCCTTGCCTCAACAGACAATTCGTGATACACTTCTGTCAAGATGTCGTTACTTTAAACAGAGACCTGGGCTTCCCTTCAGGTGAGGCTTTGCCGCGGACTTTTGGTCCCTGCGTATGTCAAGATTCAGGTCGGGACGCCATGGTCAGTGTGGCTCCGTGTGACGTGACGGCGTGCCTAATCAATTGAAATGCCTCCGAAGCCATACCCAGACTTGATTTTATGCAAAGTTGTGGTAAAATAGGCATGAAATTGGTGGGAGTTGGCACGCGCTCTCCCTATGATGGCGCAGGAGGAGTTGACTTATGCAAGAGAAAATTCAAGACTTTCTCAACTTTTTAGATTCTGAGAAAGGCTATGCCGACAATACGATCGCCGCTTACCGGAATGATCTTACGCAATTCTTGCGGTACCTGGAGGGGCAAAACGAAGACTCCAGACAGTCTACCTGGGCCGAGATAGACAAAGACACGATAATCAAGTACATCTTAAACCTGAAAGAGCGCGAGTATACATCTTCCACGGTAGCACGCAAAGTAGCTGCCATCAAGTCATTTTTCCATTATCTGATGGCTGAAGGGGGCGTCAAAGACGACCCGACTGCCACACTGGACTCGCCCAAGGTTAAAAAGCGTCTGCCCAAAGCCATCTCCCGCGAAGACATTGAGCGCCTACTAACCGCTCCTGCCAAAGGTGCGTCGGCCAAGTCGCAGCGCGACCACGCGCTGTTGGAACTGCTGTACGCTTCGGGTATGCGAGTCACTGAGCTGGTTTCTCTCGATGTAGATGATATGGACCTGGCCTCGCGTTCAGTGCGCGTGCGCGGTAAGAAAGCCTCGAGCAAGGAGCGGGTCATCCCCATCGGTGATCGGGCGCTCGATTCCCTGCAAACCTATCTCAACAAGGGCCGAATGCAACTGGTGCGCGATCCAGAGGAGCGTGCTCTTTTCCTCAATCATCGTGGACAACGGCTGACTCGCCAGGGACTGTGGCTCATTATCAAGCATTACGTGAACGAGGTAGGAATCTCCGAAGACGTGACCCCCCATACTCTGCGGCATTCCTTCGCCGCTCACAAGCTGAGTCAGGGCAAATCGCTGCAGGATATCCAGAAATTGCTGGGGCACGCTAACATCTCCACCACTCAAGTTTATCAACACGTCGGCCAGGAGACAGATAAATAGGCGCCCATCCTATGCTAACGCTCGTACTGGCATACGCTGTTGAGTAGGGCGAGGCATTCCTGACGCGCCGTTTTTCTAGAAGCACGGTGGGGCGGCCACTCTCCGAGGAAAACGGTGTGGTATCTGGCTCCGTGAGCCAGATCCTTTGAATGGTCAGGGCAATTTCCTCCCGTGATCTCTCAGAAACATCTCGTCATTGCTCGACGCACGCAGTGTTGATACGAGCGCTTTGATTTGCTAGAGGAGCAGAAATCATGGGATATAGTGAAAGCTTGATGGGGCGCGAGGAAAACATCGTCTTCATGACCCGCCAGCATTGGATTGTGCTGGTAGGACCGGTGGTCGTGAATGGCTTTTTCCTGGCTGCGATTGCTGCCGCAGACATCGCTCTCAACCTGTCCTCGGCTGGCACCACTCTCTTGACCTTGCTTCCGCTGGTGTTGTTGATCATCCCTCTCACCGGATTGGCAATCCGATTACTGAACTGGTGGAACGAACAATACATTATCACCAATCGGCGAGTCATCCAGACAAAAGGAGTCATCAACAAGCACGTCATCGACTCGTCACTGGAAAAGGTGAACGATGTTGTGCTAAACCAATCAATGTTGGGGCGAGTGCTGGGCTATGGCGACCTGGAGATCCTCACGGCCAGCGAAATTGGGGTGAATCGCTTTGGCCACATTACCCACCCCGTTCGCTTTAAAACCGAAATGCTCAACTACAAGCAGAACCTGGGCATGCTTGACGAATTTGGCCGCAAGGCCGAGCGCACCCTCGGAACGCCCACCCCTACCGGTGGCGATATCCCCGAACTCATCGCCGAGCTAGATGAACTACGCAAGAAAGGCATCATTTCCGAGCAGGAATTTCAAGAAAAGAAACAGGAGTTGTTAAGGAAAATCTGATGGGTGACGAATTTATCACTCGAAAAGAACTCGATGAAGCGGCAAATGCCATTCGCAGTCGAACCAATCATCACCCCCGGGTCAGCCTCATTCTAGGATCAGGCCTTAGCTCTCTGGCCGATGAGGTAGAAGAGGCCGACGTCATCCCCTATTCCGAAATCCCGCAGTTTCCCACCTCCACCATTGTGGGACATGCCGGGCGATTGGTCATCGGACGGTTGGCGGAGCAAAGGGTGATGGTGATGCAAGGCCGCACGCATTATTACGAAGGCTATTCCATGCAACGCATTACCATCCCCGTGCGAGTGATGCAGATCTTGGGGATTCACACCCTGTTCGTCACCAACGCAGCGGGGGGCATCAACCCTGGTTTCCGGCCCGGCGACTTGATGCTTATCACCGACCACATCAATCTCATCGGCATGGCTGGCCTAAACCCACTACGTGGCCCTAACCTGGACGAGTTTGGTCCTCGCTTCCCCGATATGTCGCAGGCGTATGACCCGGTTTTGCAGGCTACCGCCCGCCGCGTTGCCGCCGGCCTGGGGTTTACATTGCAAGAGGGAGTATATATGTGCCTGGCCGGCCCCACGTTTGAAACGCCAGCCGACATCCGCTTCTTGCGCACCATCGGCGCCGACGCAGTTGGTATGTCCACCGTGCCCGAAGTGACTGTGGCCCGCCATGGTGCTACCCGGGTGATGGGGATATCAGGCATCAGCAACGTGGCCATCGTCGACCCCAGCGAAGATCGGAAAACTACGCACGAAGAAGTGTTGGAAGCAGGTAAAATTATTGTGCCCAGGCTAGTTGCTTTGCTCAAAGGCGTATTACGCGAGTTGCCACCGCTTTAGCTCTTTTAGCCATTAAGCACTTGTCCAGAAACAACTTGCTTATTTTACAATCAGTTTACACCTGACGCTGAGATCTAGTACCCCATCACAGGGATTATGATATGATACAGATTACGCCCATGAGGCCGAATCTAACTTATCAAACTCACTTTGATGGGGCACTAGTCGGGAGAGGGACTTCGCGCGGAAAGTCCCTCTCTCCTTTACAAAACTGACCGGCGTTGGGGACAACTCTGCCCGAACAGCACGATTTGCCACATAAGCCCCCTGCCTTTATACTTGGGAGCGTAGCAAGACATACGGATGGCAATCCTCGATCATAGGCTGGTACACCCCCGATGACCATAATCGTCAAGCTGATCGCCGACTATGCCGTTTGGCTTTACTTGTTGTTGAGCCTGATTGCGTTTTTCTTTCTGCGCGCATATCTGGTGGCTCGCCGGGAACGCGACAACTCCATCTTCGCCTTAGAGCGAGAGTCAGCCACCGGGCGGATGACCCAGGCAACGATGGGATTCCTGGCGACGCTCATCGTCATCGGCGGTGTTTTTTACACTTCCCAAACGTTGGTGGAAGAAATCCCACTGCCCGATGCTACTCCTACCGCCACCATGATCATTGTGCTGCCGCCTACTGCTACCCCGCCGCCGCTGCTCCCCACTCCGACACCCACCGAGACGCCACGCCCGCGTCCCACTCCACCGCCGATTGAAGCTCCAACCCCAACATCTGAGGCGTCTCCCGGCGTGGCAGCCAGTTGCCCCAACCCCGGCGTGCGCATTTCGGAACCCGGCACCGGCGCCACCGTCTCGGGCGTGATCCAAATCATCGGCTCGGCCGACATCCCTGACTTCTGGTATTACAAATTCGAGTTTCGAGGCAATGGCTTTGGCGACTGGACTTTCATCCAGCGTTTCGACACCTCTATTAACGGCGGCATTCTGGGAGTATGGGACACCCGTTCCGTCCCATCGGGCGACTACGAATTCCGATTAGTCGTGGTAGACAAGACCGGTAACTACCCGGAGCCATGCAGCTTGCTGCTTTCGGTTCGAAATTGAATGGCATATGGAACAATTTTTGGCCGTCGAGACCCTTGTCATTCTCTTGCTGCTGGTCGTATCCCTGGTGGCCATCGCCGTACGCCGGATACGACTACCATACACCGTGGCTCTGGTATTGGTGGGACTGTTCATCACCTTCCAACAACAGCCGATCATTGGGGTGGTCACACCTGAGCTGATCCTGGCCCTGTTCGTGCCACCTCTCATCTTCGAAGCCGCTTTTCACCTGGAATTTCGCCAATTGCGGGACAATCTGATCCCCATCCTGGTGTTGGCGGTACCGGGAGTGCTGGTGAGCACCCTCATCGTCGGCGGCATTATTTCCGCCGGGATTGGGTTGTCCCTGAGTGTAGCGGCGGTGTTCGGCGCCCTCATCTCTGCCACCGACCCGGTGGCGGTGGTTGCTTTCTTCCGGGCCTTGGGCGTGCCGCGCCGGCTGGCCGTCGCCGTCGAGGGAGAGAGCCTGTTCAACGACGGCACAGCCATCGTCGTCTACAGTATTGCACTGGGTGCGGCGATGGCCGGCTCATTTGACGTGGTGGAAGGCGTCTTTATGTTTGTGCGCGTGGCATTGGGGGGATTGGGCATTGGCATGGCGTTGGGCTGGGTGGTATCGCGTCTCATTACCCAAATAGACGACTACTTCATTGAAATCACCCTCACTACCGTCTTGGCTTTTGGAGCCTACCTGGCCGCCGAGCAAGTGCACGTCAGCGGTGTGTTGGCTGTGGTGGCCGCTGGCATTGTCAGCGGCAATATGACTCCTCAGGGGATGTCACCTACTACCAAAATTGTGCTCTTCAACTTCTGGGAATATTTAGCCTTTCTGGCCAACTCGCTCGTCTTTTTACTGATTGGAATCGAGGTAAACGTTCCTCAGTTGATTGACCACATCGTGCCGATCATCGTGGCCGTGGGGGCGGTGCTGGCGAGCCGGGCCATCGTCGTGTATGGCCTGTTGTGGCTGACCCGTCTGGCCAGCAACAAAGTTCACATGCCTCTGAGTTGGCGGCACGTCTTGTTTTGGGGGGGGCTGCGCGGAGCCATCGGCCTGGCCCTGGCCCTCAGCCTGCCCGCTCAACTGGCCCAACGCGACCTGCTCGAAGTGATGGCTTTTGGCGTGGTGCTCTTCACCCTGATGGGACAGGGTACCACCATCCAATTCCTTTTGAAGCGATTGGGGCTAGCGGAGCGGCCGGAACACATCGTGGCCCGCGAGAAGCGGCTGGGACGGCTGTACGCAGCCCAGGCCGGATTGCACCGGCTGGCAGACCTGCGTCACGATGGTCTGTTGGCTGGCGACGTGTGGGCTGGGTTGCGCGACGAATACTACCGGACCAGCGAGGAACTGACAGAAGAGATGACTCAACTGTTTGCCGAACATCCCGACCTGGAGCGCGAAGTCTTGCTGCGGGCGCGGCAGGAAGCATTGCGATCCGAACGGGGGGCCCTGAGCGACGCCCTGCGCCAGGGGCTCATTTCAGAAGACGTGTACCGGGAACTGGCAAGTGAGGTAGACCGGCGACTTGAAGCACTAGTTCTCATCAGCGAAGCTACTACAGCTTCTACGGCACTAGAGGAATGACTTATGGGACCTATAGTATGCGCCACACGTGGCGGTGAAGCCAGCCGTCGCACTCAGGAACGGGCAATTGCATTGGCTCGTGAGCGAGGAGATCTCCTGATCTTTTTCTTTGTAGCCGACACCAATTTCACCCAGCCAGCCAACGAGGCGCTGGCCGAGGCCCTGGCCGACGAGTTAGAGCAACTGGGCAGGAGGTTGTTGTGTATCGCCCAGGCGCGCGCCCACGAGCAGGGAGTCTCCGCTGACATGGTAGTGCGCCGTGGGGTCTTGCGGCAGGCCATTGAAGATTTCCTGCGCGAGGTGAATGCCAGCACGCTAGTCATTGGCGGGCCGCAAACGGACGCAGAGACGCGAGCTTTCGCCCCGGGCGAGGTGTCCCAGTTTGCCCAAGAAATTCATGTGGCTACTGGTGCCGAAGTCGTTGTTGTAGAATAGGCGACTTCTACGTTCGTGATTTCGTAGGGACGTATTGCATGGCTGGTAACTCAAGCCAGGTAGCGGGCAGTGCCCTGGCACTGGACCACGCTCTGGTGATGCTACTTTTGTTGGTAGGATTGCTGAGTATCCAAAGGCAGCAACGGCGTTATGTGCCCTGGGTCGTTCTGGCAGGTGTAGCCCTTTCTCTGCTAACGCCGGTTCACACTCTTGAGTTAGCCTGGCCGGTCATATCAGCCCTGGTGCTCCCCCCACTACTATGGCAGATCGCAGTGCGGATGGCATCGGTCAAACCTGCGTTCACCCTAAGGGCTGGGCTGGCCTGGCTGCTGACTGCCTTACTGGTCGGGCTGGCCTTGGTCGTGGGGGCCAGGGTGCCGCTGGCCAGCGCAATGCTGCTGGGAATTCTGGCTGCCAGCCTGATGTGGCAGGTACGGGAGCACGTTACCGAGAGCACCGACCTGGGTGCTTTTGGTCAGTTGGCGCTGGCCTTACTACTGGCCGAGGTAGACGTGACTCTGCATCCCCTGGGGCCATTCTTGGGCAGCCTGTTCGCAGGTGCGGTCCTGGGCTTATTGCTGGGCTACGTTGGTGTATGGGCTGCTTTCCGCCTGCCAGAAGGAGATGTACGCAACCTCTTTTGTCTGGGGCTGGC
>JAHELX010000203.1 GCA_024643945.1 Anaerolineales bacterium | reverse complement strand
GGGGCAAGCGACTGTCAACCCCCACCTGGTGGCTGAGTTGGCTGCCGATTCCAACAGTGAGGCAGAGATGGGACAGCATCCGCACTCTTCGCCCCCACGAGGTCACAGAGCGGGGTATCGCCCGCACCTTCCAGACGATCCGGCTGTTCAACAATCTGATCGCACTGGAAAACGTCATGGCAGGCCTGCACCACCGCACCAGGGCAGGAGTCATGGGAGCAATCTTCCAGCCGCCCTCCCAACGTAAGGAGGAGGCGCACATCGTCGCCGAGGCGGAACGTTACCTGATGTTTATGGGCCTGGAGGAGTATCGAGACGAACTGGCCAAGAATCTGCCATACGGGCATCAGCGGCGTTTGGAGATTGCGCGGGCGCTGGGCGCCGATCCGGCCCTTGTCATCCTGGATGAACCAGCCGCCGGACTCAACGAGCCGGAGGGCCTGGAGTTGATGGCCCTGATCCGGAAAATCTGCGACTCAGGCATCACTGTCTTGCTCATCGAGCACGACATGAAGGTTGTGATGGGCATCTGCCAGCGCATCGTCGTGCTGGATTATGGCAGGAAGATCGCGGAAGGCACAGCGGCCGAGGTGCAGAACGACCCGCGCGTCATCGAAGCTTACCTGGGCGAGGAGGAGGTGTGATCGTGGCTCTTTTGAAGATTGAGAACCTGCATACTTATTACGGCCACGTCCATGCCTTAAAAGGTATCCAGTTGGAGGTGGAAGAGGGGGAGATCGTCACCCTGATTGGGGCTAATGGGGCGGGGAAGACGACGACGCTACGTACCATCTCCGGCCTCATCCGCCCACGAGAAGGCCAGATCGAGTTTGACGGGCAGGTTATCAACAGCATGGCAGCCCATCGCATTGTGGAATTGGGCATCTCCCATGCGCCTGAGGGACGCCAAATCTTCAGCACGCTGACGGTAACGGAGAATCTGAATATGGGGGCCTACAGCCTGGGTGGAGATAGGAAGGCTATCGAAGAGAACCGACGCCGTGTCTTCAGCCTCTTTCCCCGCCTGGAGGAGCGCAAGAGACAACTTGGTGGCACACTTTCGGGTGGCGAACAGCAGATGCTGACTATTGGCCGTGCGTTGATGGCCCGTCCCCGGCTGTTGCTGCTCGACGAGCCATCGCTGGGCCTGGCCCCTCTGCTGGTCAAGATCATCTTTGAGACCATTCGCGAGATCAACGCGCGTGGGGTAACCGTCTTACTGGTGGAGCAAAACGCCCGCGCAGCACTCAAAACCGCCCACCGGGGTTACGTCCTGGAGACCGGCCGGGAAGTCCTCTCTGGCTCTGCCGAAGAATTGCTGAGGGACGAACGGGTACGCAAAGCATATCTGGGCGAGCAATAGCCTCGACTTATACCTCCGTTTTTACCTCCCTCATCATTTCGAGTCACTTACTCGTCAAAGGGTCGACGGGCAATCCAGATTTGCTCGGACGAATCCTCACTGAACGGGCTACGGTCAAAGTCTCCATAAAGCGCCTCGATCTCAAAACCGGCTTCTTCCAGCAGTGCCCGGGTTTGCTCTGGTTCGAGCCAACTGAAAGTGAGCCGACGGTACTGTCGCCGCACTACCACCCCCACCCTATCTATTTCGTCGGTCCAGGCGATGATGCGCATGGTTTGAGCCGCCGGATCGTATCGGGTGGTCGCCCAGAGCAGGGCATCGCGGCCTGTATCAGAATTGGTGTATTCGGCGCGCAGCGTGACGGCGCTGTGATGCGAGGCTGCCTCCGGGTCAAAGACGAAATGATCGAAAATAAGACGCCCACCAGGAGCCAGTTGGCGGGAGATGTGGCGCAGCCCGGCGCGCTTGTCCTCCATCGTCACCAGATGCCCGATGGTGTGGAAGGGGATGGTGATCAATTCAGCCGGTTGGGGCAGGGTGAAGTCACGGAAGTCAGCATGGATGAGGGTCAGCCGGTTGAGGACGCCGGCCGCCTGCGCCCTGGCCCGGCAGCGATGCAGCATCTCGGTGGATGAGTCGACGCCGGTAATGGGCCTGCCAGCTTTGGCCACCTCAACAGCGATACGCCCGTCACCCACCCCCAGTTCGACCACCAGCCCGGACGTCTCCCGGCAGGCCTCCACGTAGAAGGGCAGATTGCGTTCTGCTGCCGGGGCCGTCGCGGTCCACACGTCGTAAATGGAGGCGAAAGTGTCGTATTCCGTCGTCGAGTTCATAGGTATCTCCCCAGGCGGCCTCAGTCAATCTATTGGAGTGCTTTCAACTTCTCCAGCGCTAAATCTACACGTTTCAACACCCGCTCGCGGCCCAGGATCTCCAGCGTGCCAAAGAGAGGGGGTGCGACCATCTTCCCGCAGACGGCGACGCGGATGGGGATGAAAAGTTGGCCAGCCTTGACACCCATGGCTTCGGCCAGGCCGCGCAACGCCTCCTCCAGTGGATCGTGAGTAAAGGGGCTGACCTCGGCCAGCACGGCCCGGGCCTGGCCCAACAGAACGCGTGCTCCGGCTGCGTCCAACTTTTTGGGGATGAGCAAGGCCAGGTCGTAAGAGGGCAGATCCTGGACGAAGAAGAAATCAACCAAGCCAGACGCTTCGTCCAGCCGCTTCATCCGTTCCTGGATGAGCGGAACCAGGCGTTTCACCATCTCCCGGTCGGGGGCAAACCCCGCTCGTTCCAGGAAGGGCATTAGCCGGTCGGCCAGATCATCCACTGCCAATTCCCGGATGAAGACGCCGTTCATATGGTCCAACTTGTCGTAGTTGAAGGCGGCCGATGCGGGGTTGATGTGTTTGATGCTGAAGCGTTCGATGATCTCATCCCGGGTCATCAACTCTGTGTGGCCATCGTAGGACCAACCGAGCAGGGCCAAAAAGTTGAACATGGCTTCAGGCAGATAGCCTGCCTCTCGAAAGTCGCGTACGTGGACCGGCAATTCGCGCCCCCCAGTGTCCAACTTTTTGCGCTTGCTCATCTTGCCCTTGCCGCTGGGGTCCAGGACGACGGGTAGATGGGCGATAGCCGGCATCTCCCAGCCAAGAGCCTGGTACAACTGCACGTGGCGTGGCGCGGTGGGAATCCACTCGTCGGCACGCATAATGTGAGTGACGCGCATCAGGTGATCGTCTACCACGTTGGCCAGGTGGTAGGTGGGGTATCCGTCGGATTTGAGCAGGATCAGGTCGTCCTGGGTGCTATTGTCAACGGTGATGTCACCCCGGATCAGGTCGTGGAAAGTGGTCTGTCCTTCCATCGGCATTTTGAGACGCACCACGTGGGACTCACTGTCAGCGACGCGGTTAGCAGACTCTGCGGGATCCAGCCAGCGGCAGTGACGGTCGTAGCCGTGGAACTCCTGGCCCTGCTGCTCCTGGCGCAAGCGGGCCAGCCGCTCGGGCGAGCAAAAGCAGTAGTAGGCGTGACCACCCTCGACCAACTCGCGGGCGTATTTCTGATAGAGTTCAAGCCGCTCCGACTGGAAGTAAGGACCGTAGTCACCGCCTACCTCGGGACCTTCGTCCCAGTTCAGGCCAAGCCAGCGCAGGCTCTCTATTAGGTCGGACAGAGCTTCCGGATCGTAGCGGGCGCGATCAGTATCCTCAATACGCAGGACGAAAGTGCCCTGATGGTGGCGGGCAAAGAGCCAGTTGAAGAGGGCGCTACGCAGCCCCCCCACGTGCAACGCACCGGTAGGGCTGGGGGCGAAGCGAACACGAACGGTGTTGGCCTGTAGGTCCCCCTCGGAGAATTGAGTCATAATTCACCTCGAAAATGTGTAGATCAAGCCCATCGGGCACATCAGCAAGTTCGCAGATTGATCTTACTGGATCTATTGCTGCAGCGCTTTCTGAATCTTGGCCCATGTATCCCGTAAGGATGCCGTCTGGTTGAATACGAGGGCACCATGGGTAGAATCGGGATCGACACAGAAATAGCCCAGTCTGAGGAACTGGTAGCGACTTCCCGGCGCCGCACCGGCCAGACTTGGTTCAACCCGGCAGGATGTCAACGTCTCCAGCGAATTTGGATTCAAATTGGCTTTGAAATCAGAGCCGTCCTCAACCTCACCTGGGTCAGGTTTTGTGAAGAGATAATCGTACAGGTGTACCTCGCCTTCGAGGGCATGGGGGGCCGAGACCCAGTGCAAAGTCCCCTTAACTTTGCGCCCGTCCGCAGACCAGCCGCCGCGTGTCTCTGGATCGTAGGTACAGTGCAGCTCGACCACCTCGCCGGTTTGACCGTCCTTAACCACGTCCACACAGGTGATATAATAGGCGTGTTTCAGCCGCACCTCACGCCCAGGAGCCAGACGGAACCACTTTTTGGGTGGGTCCTCAAGAAAATCCTCTTGTTCAATGTAGAGCACACGTGAAAAAGGAAGCTTCCGTGACCCCATGCTGGGGTCCTCCGGATTGTTAATGGCTTCCAACTCTTCCACCTGGCCTTCCGGGTAGTTGTCGATGACCACTCGAAGAGGGCGCAACACGGCCATTACTCGCGGAGCGCGTTGATTCAAATCCTCACGGATGCAGTGCTCAAGCAGGGCGATATCGACCGTGCTGTTACTCTTGGCCACGCCAACGCGCTCACAGAAGTTTCGGATCGCCTCTGGTGTGTAGCCACGTCGCCGCAAACCGGATAGGGTCGGCATGCGTGGATCATCCCATCCGGCGACATATCCACCGTCTACCAATTCTATAAGCTTTCGTTTACTGAGCACGGTATAGCTGAGATTGAGGCGGGCGAACTCGATCTGCTGGGGATGATGGATGTGCAATTCGTCCAGGAACCAGTCGTACAAGGGACGATGATCTTCGAATTCCAACGTGCAAAGTGAATGGGTGATGCCTTCGATGGAATCCGATTGCCCGTGGGCAAAATCGTACATCGGATAAATGCACCACTTATCCCCCGTGCGGTGATGTTCTGCGTGCAGGATGCGATACATGACCGGATCTCGCATATTCAAATTGGGCGATGCCATATCAATTTTTGCTCGAAGGACATGGGCGCCGTCCTCGAATTCGCCAGCCTGCATGCGCTCGAACAAGTCCAGGTTCTCTTCGACTGAACGGTTCCGGTATGGGCTGTCCTTGCCAGGCTCAGTCAGGGTGCCCCGGTACTCCCTGATTTCATCGGCACTCAGACTATCAACGTAAGCCTTACCCGCTTTGATCAACTGCAGCGCGTACTCGTATAGCTGCTCAAAATAGTCCGAGGCATAGAACAGACGATCATCCCAATCGAATCCAAGCCATCGAATGTTCTCCATGATCGATTCCACGTATTCCACTTCCTCTTTGGTTGGATTGGTGTCATCGAAGCGCAGATTGCAAAGACCCCCGAATTCGGCAGCCACACCAAAATTGAGGCAGATGGACTTGGCATGTCCAATGTGCAGATAGCCGTTTGGCTCTGGCGGGAACCGAGTATGCACGCGACCACTGTATTTATTTGTTCTCAGGTCCTCCGCGATAATATCCCGGATAAAGTCAGAGGGATGAGCCGAGTCGTCCGTGGCTGTGTTCGCACTTCCCGTCTCGTTCTCTCTTTCTGTTGCCGTATTTTTCATGATCTTTTCTCCTCGATATATGTCTATAAATGCCCAGGTTCACTGAGGGAACACCCCTGGCTCTTGGAACAAGGATTTGATCCAGCTCAGGTTAAAGTACACGAGGGGGATGATAAGCGCCAATCCGTAACGGACCGAGGCCAGCAGCCGGGCATTTATTGCTTGCGTCGGGTCCTGGATCGCCAATGGCAGGCCGCCCGGCAACCAAACCCCGACGAGGTTAAAGCCGAAGAAAAGGGTCGAGAGCGCCAGGAAGAGATAGCGTCCCCAAGGTCGGAGTCCCCACAAGCCGTAAACGGAAGCGCCAAAGCCAAAAGGCGCGATGAAGGCCAGAACCAGGCCTAGCCAGCCGATGGCTGTGTCAGGCGAGCCGAACTGGGCGAGTGGCCCGGTGAGGTCCCACAAGGTGACCCCGGTATTGAAAGCCAGAACGAAGGCCCAAAGGATCAAAAAGTAAAGTGACCAGGGCCGGCGCCGGGACGGCAATGATTGTAACCCAGTTGGTTGCTCCACGACCCATCTCCTGTTCTGCACTACAAAAATAATCAAGCTTACGGCGGACGCACATATATTCTATCGGTTTTTGAGGCCGTGTCAATCACGCTGGATGCCGCATAGGGATGGGGCATTTCTGGTAAGGTCCAACGAATGCTCTTCCACTGGGTCCTGGTGATTACCCACATGTTGGTGGAGTCGAGCCTTTCCCCGAAGGGGACCTATGGGTAGGCGGGTTAGCACGGCTTCGAAGTCCGGCTAAAGCCTTGACTCCAGCACTCGACGTCTTGACAAAATGACTTATGGGTAATCACCAACACGGGGTCCCCTTGACATACGTCTGGTTGTCGGTTACAATGCGCGCCATTGACTCTGCTTCTACGCGCCATACGTCATTAGAATCTTTCAGCGAATGGGGGGGCAACAGATGAGTGATACAACAGATGACGCCATTGATTTCAGCGCGCTGAGCCTGGACGAATTATACGAGCAAATGGGGGATGACCTGTACGATGGTCTGGCAGACGAGGTGGTCGAGGCAGTAAACGAAGCGCTGCGCCGAGGACGGGAGGCCTACGAAGTGATGACCGAGGGTCTGGTGGCCGGTATGGACATCGTAGGCGAAGACTTCCGGGACGGCATTCTCTTCGTGCCTGAAGTATTAATGGCGGCCAAGGCGATGAAGGCAGGGATGGCGATTCTACGTCCGCTGCTGGCTGAGAGCGGCGCACCCCGCCAGGGGTCACTGGTCATCGGCACGGTCAAAGGGGACATCCACGATATCGGCCAGAACCTGGTGTCGATGATGATAGAAGGGGCCGGCTTTGAGGTGGTTAACCTGGGTATCAACGTGGACGCCGACAAGTTCCTGGCCGCCATCCGCGAGCACCAACCGGACATCATCGGCATGTCGGCGCTACTGACCACCACTATGCCCTACATGAAGGTAGTGGTGGATCGTCTCAAAGAAGAAGGTATTCGAGACGACATCATCGTAATGATCGGTGGCGCGCCGGTGACCCAGCCTTTTGCCGAACACGTGGGTGCTGACGGGTACGGCGAGGACGCCGCAACAGCGGTGGAACTGGCGCGGAAGCTGGTCGCCGAGCATCGCAAAAATAGTGTGGCGGCATAGACCCGCCTGGGGGCGGACGGCGGTCCGCCCCTACCAATTAACCTTTCGATTTCGCATTCTTTCCCCCCACTATTACCCTCTCCTTTTCCATCACGATGTCCGGCTGGCTGTATTGTGAACAATGAGGTTATTGCTCAACGTGACGGGCTCGCTGCTGACGATGCACACTCCGCCCCCGGGCGCGAACCACCCGGTGTTCGGGGGGAGCGTCGCATTGCTGATGATAGTGTTGCGCGTCAGGTGGGCAACAGTTACTTCTTCATCAGGGTTTCCTCCTCCTGGCTGCTTTTTCGTCGTTTTTCCCGGCCCCGATCAATAGCTCTTCAACACTAGCGGCAAGTAAACCCACGCGGCTGGCTCCCGCCACTCATAGGCCCCAATGTCGGGCTGAGCGTCGCGGGGGCGGCCAGCGAAGTCGCCGGCCGGTGCGCCGTCAGTGGTGCCGGCGTCAATGGCTGGACTGGTCGAGAGGAGGTAGGCATTAAAAGCGTCAATCGAAGGGTTGACCAGGCCGGGTGCCTGACAGACGTCATTCGAACCTACCGGACAGGGATCGTTCTTGACATCGTGGATGACCGAGTAATCCATGTCAAGCGGATCGTGCGGGAAATTTTCGGTGTAGATCAGGCAGGTGTTCTCGAAGGGCTGCAAGAAGTCAGTCTGGCCCTGGAAGATGTTGTTACGCAGGCGAACCGTCTCGGAGCCGTCACAGCTTCCCTCGCAGATCACCTCCACCAGGCAATCTCCCTCGCTGGCAAGGGTGGCGTTCATCACAGTGGCCTGGTCCCCTGGCTGCAAATTGAGGGCGAGAGCGTTACCGGCCGCGCGACAGTCGTCCACATGGTGGGTGAACGGCTGGCCGTTAAAGTAGCCACAGTTGCCGACGATGATCGCGTTCTCAATGTAGGTCGGGCCGTTGGTTTTGAGCTGGTTGCCGGCGTTGCCCTCGGCGATGGTGCGACGAATCTCGATGGAGGATCCGGGCAGCCGGGTGTAGAGGAGATCGAGGCCGTCGGACGTATTGTACAGAAAGGCCGAGTCCTCAATGAT
The DNA here is from genome assembly GCA_024643945.1 of Anaerolineales bacterium. Next base: position 1,295 of record JAHELX010000203.1, on the reverse strand, counting down.
CCAGTTTCCTCCGGTCTCGCCGGTGCCAACCCCATCGCCGTAACCGCCCGCCGTCTGTCCCCAACAGCCGGCCGGCTGGCCGCCAGGGTAGGTCTCGCCGCAGCCGTTCCACTCGACCGTCCATCGTCGGAAGTGCAGGGTGCCCGAATTCGAATCGTCGCCATCAATGTCGCCGTCCCAGCCGACCCAGCCATTACCCGCGATGCGCACGTCCTCCACAGTCCAATCCGTCAGCCGTCCGGCCCAGACCCCGGCAGCCGCGAGGCCATGGATGTCCAGGTTGCGCAGATGGACGTCTGCTGAATCTTCAGCATAGATCCCAGTGGCTGCCCAGAGCCCAAAGGGGTAGCTATCGCGCTGGCAGGCCAGGCCGCCCGTATGGAACTCGACGCAGCCTGAGTGGTCGGTGAGCTCCAGACAGGCGACCTCAACGTGGCTAGCGTTGGTCAGGTTGAGCACCCTATCCGCCCTTTGGGTGCCCCACAGTTGGGGTGGATTGGAGCAGCCGGCGTCCGAACCAGCCCCCAGGATGCGGGTAGGGTTTCCAATTGAACCGCTGGGAATGGGAGGCATAGTGCAGTCCCAAGCGGAGGCGGGGTCACAATTGCCAGTACCGGGCGCGCCGTAGCCCATCATGTAGGAACCAGCAGCGATGATCAAGGTGTCCCCGCCGGCAATGCGCGGCGTGCCGCCCGGTGGGAGAGCGTGGAAGGGGTGATCCCAGGCGCAGGGCTGGCCCGTCCCGCTGCCGGGGTACGGCGCGTTCACCCGGCCCGTGCATTGAGTGGTGGAGCCTCCGTCGGGGCGCACGTAGTAGGAAGTGCCAGAGGCCCAGATAACTGGCGCACCTGGCCCTCCTGCCAGCCCCAGGAGGGCCAGAGTCAGTCCCAGAGCAAGGTCTATAAACCGCCAAGAATTTCTCATCGCTCTCTCCTCAAGCTACTGCGCAGACCGTCGAGGTAGTGAACACTACTTTGTGACCACTGGCAGGTACAAGCGGTGGGCCATCGCGAATCGCCCGCGGATCTCATAATCGCCGCCCGGCCAATTGTCCTCCTCAGCCACCAGGCAATCCCCGGAGAGGCCGCAAGCCAGAGCTGGAGATTTTTGTGAAAGCGAGCCGGCGTCTATGGCAAACTCGTTGCCTCCAGCCTGGTTCTGACCCGGCTGCACGTAACGCCCATATACGTCCCAGACAGAGGTGGCAGGAATATAGCGCCAGGTGACCAGGTAGCCATAGACTGGGCCATACGCCACGGCAACCTCGACACACGCCTGGCCGGAGTGGTCGGCGA
>JAHELX010000906.1 GCA_024643945.1 Anaerolineales bacterium | reverse complement strand
CGTAACTGTGAAAGACAACATGCCTGAAGCGGCGATATGGCGCCAGGGCAGATGCCAGGTCTTCCTCAAATAGTGCGGGAAGACCTGAATGGGTAGGTGAGCAGAAACGCTGGAACAGCTCTATGTGCCAGGTCTCGCCAGTAGGCAAGGGAATCTCGTAATAGAGATTGATGCGCTTGAGGATGTTTTCAATGCCGTTGTAAAACTGCGCAAGGAAAGCCGCGGCGGCAGTTTTCTCTCGCACTGTTGGCTCTCTGTGAGCGATATCTCGCTGCAATGCCAGCAGTTCCTTCACGGTCGCCTCGATCGCTTCGAGCTCGACTGCGATCTCCTCACGAAGTTCAGCAAGTTTCACAACAGCACCTTGCCTCGACGTTCGATTAGGCGGGTGAAGGGGGTAGGCGGGTTCAGAGGGATAAGATCTAACGGTATTCGTAATTCTTCTTCAAGCCGTGCACCCAGCTCATAAAACTTCCATCCAACAACACCCTCACATGCCAGATCAAGGTCTCTGGCTTGCTCGGGTTTGCCGGCGGCACTCCCAAAAAGTATGAGCCGTGTCGCACCGTAGGCCTTAGCGAGCTCAATAGCCCGGTTGAGTTGTTCCTGTCGAATGGCCATCTCTAATTCCAGAATTTGCTGGCATTGATCAGCTAAAACTATTACCTAATTTTCAGTATACCACAGAGAATTGCCCAAGACAATTCGGCCCCGCACGAAGGGCTTTCCTAAAGTAGCTGATAGCAGGATGACATGCCCGACTTTAGGAAAGCCCTAGCCCCGCACGACACTTCATTGGCCTACAATCCCCATACCTCTCCCATATCTGTAATCGACAGATCATTATAGCGAGCTAATGTGGCTAACCATTCTGGCATTTCTTCTTTGATAATTTCTTTGAGTGAATCCAAATCATCTTGACTCACTGCTCCCCCGTCATGTAGAAATGTGTAAAACTTCTTTAAGCTAGCCGCATTACTCTTAATTGATGACGCACTTGCCCACATCGCCTTTCTTATGAACCAATATCCAAGGAACATACTAACGTCAGATACCCCATCTTGTGGCTCAACTGCATCTTCATATAATAAATACTCATTAATGTAGAAATCAATATTTTCAACGTGTTTACTGACTGTTTGGTCAACAAGATTTCCCTCTCGCAACCAGTTCTCAAAATCAGCTAATAATTTCCCATTAGATTCCCGGATTCTTTCGCACTCAATTTCATATTGCTCATAATCATCTAACATAAGTATACCTCCCGTCATTCTTTTATCTTGTGGGATTTCTTCAAGAGCTGCTACTCTACGGAGATCTCGACCCGTTGGTCGTCGTCCGTGTCCATCGTCTGCACACTGGCGTCGGCCGCGCTCTTCGAAATCAACTCCCTCAGGGCCTGAGAGTCATACCGATCGAGATGGGCCGATAGCCGCCCCTCGGCATAGAGCACGGCGTTCACCAGGCCCAGCGGCAGGCGTAGGTCCGCTTTCATGACCCCCGAGGCCAGATCGCTGACCCGGATGCGCAGATGCCGGCTCCCCTGGCTTGGACTGGATGCCGCCAGCGAGGCCAGCTTGCCCACATCTACAGCCTCCAGCATTTTGGCCGCCTCCTCAGCCGAAATTTCTCCCGCCTCAAGCCGCTGCATAATATCCAGCCTTCTGTCAACGGCCGACCAGGTTGAGCGGCTGACCTGCCATTCCAGGAGATAAAAGGCCGCGGCCGCGACCAGGCCCAGGATTCCAGCCCCGTACCAAACCCAACGCGGATCGGCGTTGTCCATCACCAGCCCGGCTAAAAGCGGCCCCACCGCCGTGGGCAGCACCCAACTGAAACCAAAGACGGCCATGTAGCGCCCCCGCATGTCCTCCGGTGCCAGGCGGGCCGCGATGGCCTGACCCACCGGGGCCGTGAACATCTCACCGATGGTGATGACGACCATGGCGCCTAGAAACAGGATATAAGTCGAGAAGAAGCCATACATGGCAAAGCCCACCGCATACAGCAGCGTGCCCACCGCCATCACCAACAGCGATCGATATTTGCTTATCCAGCGCGTGATGGGAAACTGGAATAAGACGACCATGGCGGCGTTGAGGCTCAAGATGTAGCCAAAGCCCTGCACTGAGATGCCGTGGCTATCCCGCAGATAGACGGCCAGGGTAGTATTCATCTGCATGTAGACCAGCACCATCAGCACCGAAGCCGCCAAAAACCAACCATAGGCGGCGTCTTGCAGCACCTGGACGTAGCCGCCAAAGGTCTGGGCCATCGTCTCCTGGCTTACTTCTTCGCCAGAGGCAGCACCTGGCCGGGTCTCCTGAATCGCCACATAGACGATGCCAGCGGTGATCAGGCTGGTGACCGCATCACTGACAAAGAGGAGCATGTAGGACCGGGCAGCCAGCAGCCCGCCGATCATGGGGCCGATGGTGACCGCCAGGTTGATCACCACGCGCAGGATGCCGAACCCCTGGGCGCGCTGCTCCTCCGGCAAGAGGTCGGCCACCATAGCCTGCCGCGCCGGACCGGCGCTGTCGGCCAACGCACCCACGAACACGACGACGGCCAGGAAGAGTCCCAGGTCGTTG
>JAHELX010000905.1 GCA_024643945.1 Anaerolineales bacterium | reverse complement strand
CGATGACGAGGGGCGTATCACCGTACACGTCGCCGGTCAATGGACGTGGGAGGACCAACAGCAAATCGCCCACGCCTTGGACCTCCCACCGGAGCAGGTGCGTGTAGTCTACGACGCCATTGGCGGCGCCTTCGGCGGGCGCGAGGATATGAGCGTGCAGATCGTACTCGCCCTGGCCGTGATGCGCCTGTCCGAACGGGACATTCGGCGGCCGGTGAAAATCATCTGGAGCCGCGAAGAGTCCATCATTGGCCATTGCAAGCGCCATCCTATGCATATCAAATCCAAATGGGGCGCCACTCGCGACGGGAAGCTGGTCGTCGCTGAGGTGGAAGTCATTAGCGACGCTGGCGCCTATATGTATACCAGCAACAAAGTGCTGGGCAACACCACCATTACCTGTACCGGACCTTACGAGTTCCCCAACGTACGCGTCAATACTTACGCCGTTTACACCAACAACATCCCAGGCGGCGCCTTCCGAGGCTTTGGCGGGCCCCAGGGGCACTTCGCGGCCGAGATGCAGATGAACAAGCTGGCCGAGGTATTGGGCATAAGCCCGGTGGAGATCCGCCTGAAAAACATCCTCGATGACCAGAAGCTGCTCTCGGTCGGCACCCCCCTTCCCGGCGGCGTCAGCCTGAGGCAGGTGGTAGAAGAAGCCGCGCAGGCCGGTGGCTGGGATGAGGTTGGAAGAATGGAAGAATGGAAGAATGGAAGGCTGGAGGACAAAAAGCAAAGCCCGGATAAAAGCCAGCCTCCCGGTCCTCCAACCTTCCAACCTTTCCCCAGTGGGGACCTACGGGCCAACCTTCCCGTCCTAAAAGGCCGCGGCTTTGCCGCTGGTTTCAAGAACGTCGGCTTTAGCTTTGGCTACCAGGAGCATAGCTGGGCCAAAATCGTGCTGGAGGGGAAGGCCGACATCAAGCAAGCCACTCTCTACCTCGCTGGCGCCGACGTGGGGCAGGGCCATCACACGGCTATGCTGCAAATCGCCTCCGAAGCGCTGAACCTGCCCCCCGAAAACATCGAGCTGATCGTGTCCGATACCGCTGTCACCCAGAATTCGGGCAGTGCCTCGGCATCGCGGCTCACCTTCTTGGCTGGCAATGCCGTGAAGGGAGCGGCTGAGCAGGCGCTGGCTCACTGGCAGGACGAGGAGCGTCCCGCCGTAGCCGAGTATACCTACCTGGCCCCCAAGACCACTCCCTTTGCCCAGGTAGATGGTGAGCCGAGTACTCCCAACTTCGCCTATGGCTATGTAGCCCAATCCGTCGAGGTGGAGGTGGAGGCCGATACCGGGATCATTCACGTTACGCGCGTGGTCTCCGCCGACGATGTGGGCCAGGCGATCAACCCCCAGCAGGTGGTGGGGCAGATCGAGGGAGCCGTGGTGCAGGCCCAGGGTTATGCGATGCTGGAAAACTTCCAGGTGAAGGATGGCTATGTACTAACTCCACATCTTAGCACCTACCTCATCCCGGGCGTGCTCGACATCCCTGACCGGGTTGATTCGATCATCGTGGAGCATCCTGACCCGCGCGGACCTTACGGTGTGCGCGGCATGGCCGAGATGCCCTACCTGCCGCTGACGCCGGCCCTGGTTGCCGCCGTTCACGATGCCACCGGCGTCTGGTTTGACGATTTCCCACTGACGCCCGAGCGCGTGTTGCGCGGGTTGGGCAAGATTTGACACAAATCAGCAAATGCACAAAATAATCCTATGACCACACCTCAACCCATTCCCGTTGCCGAGCTGCGTCTGCGCACCGGGCAGCGTTCCTTCCTGTTGGAAGTATTGGTGGTGGTGGCTATCACGGTCATCGCCGTTTTCTTGCGCTATTATCAAATTGAACAGGTACCGCCTGGCCTCAATTCTGACGAGGCCGTCGGTGCCGTGGGTGCGCTGGAGACGTTGCGCGGCGGACCCCAGTTGTACTATTCGGGGCAGGGGGGAGGTGGCTCCCTGGGCTTCTACATCGCGGCCATCGGCTTCGCCCTCTTCGGCCCCAGTGTCGCCACCATTCGAGGCACGGCCGCCTTTGCCGGGGTAGTAGGTGTGGTAGCGACCTATTTCGCCACCCGCGAGATGTTCCGCCCCCCGAAGGGGACCTACGGGCGAACGACCGATCTGAATCGCGCCCGGCTCCTGGCTACCCTGGCCACGCTGGGCCTGGCTACCTCCCTCTGGCACACGCAGAGCAGCCGTATCGCCTTTGCCGCTATCGGCGTGCCCTTTTTGCAGGTGCCCGGCAACTACTTCCTATGGCGTGGACTCAACACCGGCCGCCGGATTCATTTCGTCATCAGTGGTGTCTTCCTGGCCTCGTTGATGTATATCTATCTCTCCGGCAGCTTCGCCCCCTTCGTCTACCTTTTCTTCTTCCTGCTTCAATGGCTAATCACGACCATGCAACTCAATCCCCAGCCCCTAGCCTCCAGCTCCCAGCCCCCAGCCCCCCCCGGCCCGCGCGGCGGAGCCGGGACGGGCAGCCCCCAGCCCCCCCTCCTCAAACAGCACTTCTGGAATCTCGTCATCTGCGCGGGGGTGGCCTTCCTCCTCTTCCTGCCCATGCTCTATTTTTACCTCAGCGCGCC
>JAHELX010000904.1 GCA_024643945.1 Anaerolineales bacterium | reverse complement strand
AGGATATGGCTTATCGTCTTCAGGGTGACCCCAATGTGCCGACCATGATCGCCACAGCCGGCTTTCGCTGTGCTGCCGATCAGGTGAGGGGAGCGGCAGCCGCCAGCGAATCGCCGGGGCCAGTCCCTTTGCCCAAGGGGGTATTGTTCCAGGACGAGTTTACTGATCCTAACAGTGGCTGGCCGGAGGGGGAGCAAGGTAGTCATCGCTTTGGTTACCACCCGGCGGCCTTCTATCACCTCGAAGTCAGCGCACCCAATGACCACCTGACGATCTTCCGGGAGTTGAATTTTACTGACTTCAGCGCTGAAAGTGAAGTCCTCGTGGATCACACCGGGACGTCGAACGGTGATTTCCGCTACGGTTTGGCCTTTCGCCGGTCAGGCGACCAATATTATGCCTTCACCATCTCCCCTCGTACCCAGACCTGGCAGGTAGTCAAGCACTTTCCAGGTGGCTCAGAAGTTCTGGCAGAAGGTACCAATGATTCCATGCGGGGCTTGCATGCCCCGGACAGGCTGCGCGTGGATGCTGCCGGGCCCGATCTAACTTTCTTTATCAACGACCAAACTGTGGCCCAGGTCCATGACCCGGATTACACCAGCGGTGAAGTGGGCTTCATTGTCGAGACCCTGGATGAGACCCTGGCGCACATCCACTACGCTTCATTGACAATCCGCGAACTTGAGGCCCACCAGGCAGGTCTGTTGTACCAGGACAAGTTTACCGATCCTGCCAGCGGCTGGCCAACGCTTGACCAGAACAACCACCACTTTGGCTATCACCCCCCGGACTATTACCATGTCGAAGTCAGCGCGCCCAATGATCACGTGGTGGTTTCGCGGGGGCCGAGCTTTGACGACGTGATTGTGGAGACCGAGGTATTCGTGGATCACACTGAGACATCGAGCGGCGATTTTCGCTACGGTCTGGCCCTGCGCCGCTCGGGAGACCAATATTATGCCTTCACCATCTCCCCTCGTACCCAAACCTGGCAGGTATTCAAGGCCTCTTCGGCTGGCCTGGCGGTCCTGGCAGAGGGCACTGATGACTCTATCCAGGGCCTGAATGCCTCGGATAAGCTGCGTGTGGATGCGGCCGGGCCTGATTTCACCTTTTATATCAACGATCAGGCGGTGACCCAGGTCAATGATTCAGACTACACCAGCGGTGAGGTGGGTTTCGTCGTCCAGACCCTGGACGAAACCCTGGCACACATCCATTATGATTCGCTGACAATCCGGGGATCCGAGTGATGTTGCATTTGGGCCAGCTCTTCCTCGCGCAGCGCCCGGCGCAATACCTTGCCTGCCACTGATTTGGGCAGCTCGTCCCGGAAATGCACGGCCCGTGGCACTTTGTAGGGAGCCAGCCGCTCCCGGCAGAAAGTGCGGATCTCGGAAGCTTTGGCCGCCTCGCCCGACTTGAGTACTACGTAGGCGGCCACCTTTTCACCCCGCACCTTGTCCGGTAACCCGATGACGGCCGCCTCCAGCACTTGGGGATGCTGATACAGGACTTCCTCTACCTCGCGGGGATAAACGTTGTAGCCGGCGGTCAAGATCAAATCTTTCTTGCGGTCCACGATGTAAAAATAGCCATCTTCGTCGCGGGTTGCGATGTCGCCGGTGTGTAGCCAGTCGTCGATGAGGATCTGGGCCGTCTCCTCCGGCCGATTCCAGTAGCCGGCCATCACCTGGGGTCCCTTCACCAGCAATTCGCCTGCTTCGCCCGGTGGCAACTCCCGGTCTCCAGACCCCAAATCCATGATTTTGGCATCGGTGCCCACGATAGGGATGCCGATGCTGCCGTATTTGCGAATCCCCTCCCGGGGGTTGACGTGCGTCACCGACGACGCTTCGGTCATGCCATAGGCTTCGGCGATGCGCGCGCCAGTCCGGGCCTCAAAAGCCTCAATCACATCCACCGGCAGCGGTGCGGCTCCGCTGAAACAGGCTTTGATCGAGGTCAGATCCACCTGCTCGATGCCGGGATAAGAATTAACGGCTACATAAAGCGCCGGTACTCCCAGGAAGAAGGTGGGACGTTCAGTGCGAATGGTGTCAACCAGCATCTTAATGTCCATGCGGGGGAGCAGGATCAGCGTTGCCGCCAGGTGGATGCCCAGGTTCATCACGCCGTTCATCCCGTAGACGTGGAAGAGGGGCAAAACGGCGATGGCCCGATCTTCGGCATCTTTGTGTCCCTTAAGGAGGAAGGTGCGAATCTGGGTGACGCTGGCGACCAGGTTGCGATGGGTCAGGATAGCCCCCTTGGGCAGGCCGGTGGTGCCGCCTGTGTATTGCAAACATGCCAGGTCGTCCGGCGATAGATCCACAGGCGGTGGAGAGGCAGCTCGTCCTCGAACGAGCCGCTTAAAGCGGAAAATGCCCTCGCCAGAGGGAACGTCCATCCAGTTCCCGAGGCGGCGGGCCTGAATAGGGAACACTATGTTCTTGGGAAAAGGCAGATAATCCTGAATGCCGGTGATAATAAGACGCTTGAGGGGAAGCTTACTGCGCAGAGTCTCGACTCGCGGCCAAAGCAAATCGAGCACGAAAGCCGTTTCCACGCCCGATTCGCCCCACTGGTGCTCCAGTTCC
>JAHELX010000903.1:2016-2603 GCA_024643945.1 Anaerolineales bacterium | reverse complement strand
TGTCGATCCGCAGGCCATTGGAGATCCAAAATGCCTCGAAGTCGCGCCAGCCTTTGGCTTCGGCGGGGCCGGGGCGCCCGCCTACAGTACCGTCCACGCCACATTCGGTGATAAGCAATGGTACGTCGCCGTAGCCCAGCGGACCCAGGTAGTGGCGATACGCCTTGCGATAGCGGATGGTCAGCCAGCCTTCGTCTCCCTCGTTAGCCCCTGGGGTGGACTGCAAAGCGCCGAAGCTCCACTGCATAATGGGCGCCGAGTACTCGTGTACCCCCAGATAGCCGCCATGAGCCCGCACGGCGTCCAGTGCCGGCGTGAAGTGTTGCCACAACTCCATGGGCGGGTGGCCGGCGGCAAAATTGCCTACCACTGAGCGCACCCCTTGCTCAGCCAGCAGCCGGGTTCTTTCGGCTTCATGGTCGGCCAACCGCTGCATCTTATCCACCGTGTCGGCCACTGGCTCGTTGTAGCCTTCCCAGGCGTCGAAATACTGCAAGCGCGTCGGCTCCAGGGCGAATTCCAGCAGCTTACCCGCGGCGTCGCGGGCCAGGGGGATGGGGTCCGCGGTCAGGTCTAGCTGGCCCAGG
>JAHELX010000903.1:0-1988 GCA_024643945.1 Anaerolineales bacterium | reverse complement strand
TTTGATGTAGCGGGCAAGGTTAGGGTCCAGGTTTAAAGTTTTGATGAGGGCCGGTTTACCCAGCCGGATAAGGGTGTCAATCTGCCCGTCGGCGCGGGTGACGAAGAGCCCCAATTTGCTGGGAGGACCGGGGGGATAGGGGGTTGGCGTAGGCGTAGGAGTTACGCTTGGAGTGGGGGTGACGGTCGGTTCAACGGTAGCCTCAGCACCTGGGGTCGTCGTGGGTGACGGAGTGCCAGTGCTGGTAGGCTGAGACGTAGGGCTGAAGGTGGCCGTCGGGCGGGGCTCCAGGCTCTCAGGTATGGGGGTGAAAGTAGGATATGGCGTGCGCGTGGCGCGCGGAGTCGAAAGACTTCTCCCCAGGCCACAGGCCTCCAGGGCGGCCAGGAGGGTGATTGCGCCAGCACCGGTCAAAAAGCCGCGGCGACTCAGTTTGCGGCGTGAAGTTCCTTTAGAGGGGAAAGCATGCTTATCAGTCATCCTGCCTATGATAGCATTGAGGAGAGAAATGTCAAGCGCGCGGGGTGGGCGCTAAGGCCTCGGTTTCCCTACGAGGATTTGCGTGGGGTAAGCATCCGGCAGAATAAACCTGGTCCTGGCTAATGTCTGGCAACTGCTCACTGCACCTGAGCAGGGTGATCGGTGGGCTCCTGCAATTCTACCAGCACACCGCCGGTCAACCAGGCCACCAGGTTGTAGCCCCAACTTAGCAGAACCAGCGTGAAGGTAATCAGAACGCCACCCAGGACACCCGCTACGACTACGAGCCCGATTATCAATGGCAGGCTGCGGCCTTCGATAGTTTGCAGGGCGTCCAGCAGGCCTCTGAGTTGCAGGATATCAATTAAGTTTAAGGTGTAATCAAAGCCCATAAGGCTTAAGTCGATGTGCTTCCAGCCTTCCAACCAGGTCTGAAGAGCAGCCGCCATCCGCCAGGCGACCAGCCCACAGGTCAGGCTGGGGATAACGGTGACGATCCAGCCCAGCAGGCAACCGAAGCGGACGATGGAGAAAGTGCTGATACTGCGCAGTCTGTATTTCACGTGCGGCGCTCCTTTAGAAGATCAGAAACTCAAGTCAAAGGGGTTGCTGGAAAGCAGAGCGCAGCGTCTCGGCAACGCGGAAGGGGTCGCTGTCGATCACGCTGGCAGCGTAAAGCTCCATCGCACCCACGTCACTGACCTGTTCCTCGGGGTCTCCCCGGTCAACCAGGCGAGCAATGATTGGGAATCCTTGCCACGCTTCGCCGGTTTCCCCCAGAGGAGGGACGTAGATGGCCATGTTGAACGCGGTCACTCCCAACTGGTTGATGAAAGTATCCAGTACCAAGAAAAGAGCGCGCTTGAAAGGCTCGGAAAAGGCGCCAGGCCGGGCGTAATCCTCCACGTCGGCTATAACCAGCGTCTCGCGTTCTCGGATGGGTGTCAGGTAGGCCATCACCCGCACGCCCTGGCTGATAAAGCCTAAGCCGACGTCAGCGTGAACCTTGAACAAGTCATCAAAGTAATTTTGCCGGTAATTTTGCCAATAGGTTTCGGCGGCATGACGCCAGGCCTCAACTTTCGGATAATGCATGTCTCGAGTGAGTAACATCTGCAAGTGTCCGTGCGCCACCGACGCAGCGGCACGTTTGAGACAATTCCAAACTACCATGTAATAGCGGGCCTGGGGGTCTTCCTGGTGAGCAAGTTCAGCCCACTTCCAGGCCACATCCAGGTAGTCGCTGAGTTGACTCTGGGTAAAGTGCGGTGGATGATGTTCTTCAAAGGCGACCAGCCCGTGATAGCCATCTATTTTGAGCAGACTGCTGGCAGTGACACAGTATTTGCCGCGCACTCTACCGGGTGTGGCTTCTCCTTGAGCAAAGGTATCGGCCGGTGTGAGAGTCTCAGGGCTGCAGAAGGGGTCGTCCGGCTCCGATTGGGCTATCTCGGCGGCCTGTCCCGGCGAGGAGTCAGCGGTTGGCCGCTGGGCCCGCAGTTCGTTAA
>JAHELX010000902.1 GCA_024643945.1 Anaerolineales bacterium | reverse complement strand
ATGGCATCCTGAGCAGCCGCGAGCTGGAAACAAGTGCTGACGGAGGACGAGTACGGGCGGCCGGGTTGGTGGTGATGCACCAGGCACCCCCGACGGCCAAGGGACACCACTTCATCACTCTGGAAGACGAGGACGGGCTGATCAACGTCATCGTACGGCCCAAGATTTACACCGGCTACCGGCATATCTTGCACACAGCTCCCTTGCTGATCGTCGAGGGCATGGTGCAGCGAAGAGACAGGGTGGTTAACCTGCTGGCCTTGCGGGTGGCGCCATTGAGTAGAAACTAGCCCCCGGCTAGATCCGGGCAATTTCAGGCCGAAATTTTTTACGCAAAATTTACGGACAGCAGACAGAAAATCGAGTATAATAAACTTGGGCCAGCGCAACTTCGTCTTCTTTCCCTTATCTTCATACCTGCTCTTCCCCTTGCGTTGGCCCGCCATCTTGCAAGCCCCTGCATTGGCAGGGGCTTTTTGTGTACGCAGGCATGTGTAACGCTAAGGGCGGGGATAAACAAACGGAGTCCACACGGCTTGGGGAACTGGGTGACCGTGTGGACTCCGACATAGGTCGGGGCGGGCGGATTTGAACCGCCGACCTCTTGAACCCCATTCAAGCGCGCTTGCCGAACTGCGCTACGCCCCGCGAAGTCGGGATGGCCGGATTTGAACCGGCGACCTCACGGACCCGAACCGTGCGCGCTGACCGAACTGCGCTACATCCCGATCTTCTGCCGATGACCCATTGGCAAATTCATTCTAGCACAACGCTACCACTCTGTCAAACAAGTCTGGCGGCAAATCAATCTTCCCCATAGGTCGCTTTCATTTCATCATAGACCCGACTGACGCCAGCCCGGATACGCTTCTCCACGAAGGACTTATCGCCCGGCCGGAAGGGAAAGTAATCAATCATCTGGTTGATGACGACAGCCGCCTCCGATTTGGTGCGCCCGGATCGGTATTGGCTTCGGACTTTTGAGCGCATGGCGCGGATATATTCGGAGACTGGCTCAGTCGCTTCGACGTTGCACAATGGGCCATGACCCGGCACAATATACGTCAGCGACATTTTCCGCAGCCGGGTCAGCACCTCAAGCCATTCTTTGCTAAGACTTTGACCCAGCGACGGATGCTCGCCAACGACCACCACGTCACCCGTGAAAAGGATGCGCTCGTCAGGCAGCCACACGCCGCTGGTAGCTGGCGTGTGACCTCCCAGGTAGACAAAATGAATTTCTCGTCCCCCCTTCTTGAGGATAAGTCGCCCGGTAAAGGTGATTTCCGGTTTTTTGATTTTGACCTGGTTGAACTGGGCAGCGATCTTGGGTTGCTTTTTGAAGATGTTCTTGGTGCGTTCAATGAAGGTGTCTTTATAATTCGATATCTCTCTCCAAGCTACTTCGTGGGCGATGACGGGTGCATCGAAGTATTGATTCCCCATGATGTGTGCCCGATGGTGATCGGTGTTAAAGACGTACAGTACTTTGTCTGTAAGTTTAGCGACTCTGGCCACCCAGTCTTTGCCATCGGCGGGAATGAGAGGGGTGTCGACGACGATCGCGCCAACCTCGGTGAGAATACAACCGACGTTGGCGCCTTCGTAATCGAGCTTGACGTAGACACCAGGAGCGATTTCTTGCATCAGGCTTCACCATGGCCAAGGCGTTATTGGAAATGACATACGCCCATAGTGTACCATAAGGTATCTCGATTATCAATACCGTCTTATTGTTTACTGCTCAACCTACCCTCCCGGAGCAAAGCCCCCCCACGGGGCAGGTTTTGACTGAACAAGCTGCGATTTTTAGTGCCACCCTGGACCGCACAGGGCGGGCTGGCACGGGAGGATGAGCAGTTACCCTATTGTTTACTATCTGCCGATTCTGTCGGCAGCCAAAGGGTAAAGGTACTGCCTTTGCCTACCTGGCTCTCGACGTCGAGGTGTCCGCCGTGAGCCTCGGCGATCCAACGGGCAATGGATAGCCCCAACCCGACTCCCTTACGCCCCTCGCGTTGAGCACGATAAAACCGGTCAAAGATGTGCGGCAGTACCTCGGGGGGAATGCCAATACCGGTGTCCTCGACCGATATACGCACCCAATCCTGATCACGGTAAAGGGAGATGGTAATGTACCCGCCGGACGGCGTGTACTTGAGGGCGTTGTCTATCAGATTAAGCAGCAATTGTTTGAGGCGGTCTGGATCACCTTCGATGATGGCCTGATCCTCGTGGCCCAAGTGGATGGCTACCCGCTCGTCGCCGAGGAAACGCGTGGCCGACATCAGTTGCGCCTGCCGGTAAACCTGCAGAATCAAGGTGTCGAGTTCCACCGGTTGTTTTTCCAGCTTCATACCCGCCTCGGCCTGGGCCAGCAGCAGCAGATCAGCAACCAGTCGGCTCATGCGGTCCACCTCCCCCTCAATGGCATCCAGGGCGGCGGCTCGCTCCACAGGATCGTCGGCAGCACCACGACGCAGCAAATCCACATTACCACGGATGGTAGTCAGCGGTGTGCGCAACTCATGGGATACGTCGGCGCCAAGACGTTGTTGAGCCTGAAAGAGCCGGTCCAATCGCTCCAGCATCGCATTGAACGTG
>JAHELX010000901.1 GCA_024643945.1 Anaerolineales bacterium | reverse complement strand
CCTGGCACGCGCCCGTCGAACCGTCAACCTCGTCCTGGGCGTCGTGGACTGCCTGGTTGCGGTCGTCGTCGCGCTAGTCGTCGGGCTGATCAACCAGATCGCCCTGGCACAGCGGCTGGCGGACTTTGGTCTGCTGCACGCCATTGGCCATCACAAGCACCGGCTCATTCGCCGCCTGACGCTGGAAACGACCGCCGTGGCGGGGGTAGGTTGGCTCGCCGGCCTGACGCTTGCGTGGCTCACCCTGGCCTGGCTGAAGACCAACTTCTACGAGCCCAGGGGGATGGAGTTGAATCTGACGAACCTGGCGCCGCTCTGGTTCGCCGTCCCGATTCCCCTGGCGGTGATCGGTTTTGTGGCTCTGAGCATCGCCCGGGTATTTGCCCGCCTCGACGCAGTGGCCATCATCGAGCGCGGCAAACTCAGTATGGAAGCGGGAGACCACCGGCCAGCAGCCAAGCGTTCGTCGGCCAGGCCGCTGTCGTCCTGGACCTTCTACCTGCGCCATCGCCGTCGGGGACTTATGTTGGTTGCGATCATGGGGCTGATGATCTTGGGGGTCGCCTTTCCCGTCTTCTTTTTCTTGCCGATGGGCGATGCGCAAGAACCCTTCCTCCTCAACTACCTGCGCTACGTCGGCGAGGTCCGGCCAGGGGCGGGCCGTGCCGTTGACCCCGGCGTGACGGGGCAAATCAGATCTCACCCGGCCGTCGCGCAGGCCATTCCCGCCACACCACTGCGCCTGGCCATCAGCGTACCACCTGCCACGGAGACTTTCGCCACAATCTACGGTGTTTCTTCTGAAGATGAGCTGCCGTATCTCGTGGATTTGTTCCAGATGCATCTCAAGGAAGGCCGCCTGCCCCGCGCCCGATCCAACGAGATCGTTCTATCGGAAACGCTGGCCCTGAATCGTGGCCTGCGCGTTGGAGATACGGTCGGCCGGCCGGTCTACGAGCGAGATGACGACATCCCGACCGAGATGGTCGTCGTCGGTATCCTTTCGACCAGCGATGTATCGCTGGGGTTCGTTTCCTCCGAGTACCTGGGGAGCCACCAACTCTACGCGTCCCGCCCGGTCCACCTGTTCGTCGTCCCGGCCGAGGGACGCAAGGCCGAGCTGGATAGCTGGCTGGAGGAGAACGTAGCCTCTAGGCAAACGCTCGTAGAAACCTACGGCGCGCGATGGCGCGACAAGCAGCAAGCGACACGCAGCCTACTCCTGTTGCTTGCTGCCGTCGAAAGTGTTGTCGCCGCCGTCGCGGCTATTGCGCTGGCCGCCCTGAACTACATCTTCTTCGCTCAACGCCGAGAGGAGTTCGGCGTCTTGCACGCAGTCGGTCGCAGCCGCCCGTGGCTCCTGCTACGCACCACACGGGAAACCATAAGTGTGGTGGCCATCGCCTGGCTGATAGGTGCCGTAGTGTGTGTGGTCAGCCTGATGTACGCCCAGACCAACGTCTACGCTCCAATGGGCCTGAGTATGAATCTTTTCAGCCTGTCACCCTGGCTGTTTACACTCCCTATCCCGCTGGCTGTCGTCGCTGCCAGCGTTGGCACCATCGGCCGCATGCTCTCCAGGCTCGATCCTGTGTCCCTCATCGAGAGGAGATAGCAGGGGAGGAGAACGCAATGAAGAAGCCAGCCAGAACTACACAACTACTCGCCTTGGCGCTGGTCTTGTCGCTTACGAGTGGCTGCAAAGACACAGCGGCGCCAACCCCCACACCATCCTCGTCTGCCCCCAGCATTGCCGTCGGGGCCGGGGTGATAGAGAGCGGGCACTTGACCGCGCTGGGCACCATCCTACCCGCCCAAAGGGTCAAGCTTGGCTTTAGTGCCAGCGGGCCGGTGCGGGTGGTCGAGGTCGAGGTAGGCACGCAAGTTAAGGCGGGAGACGTGCTCGCCGAATTGGACACGGCCGAGCTGGAGTTGGCTGTGCAAGAGGCGGAGGAGGAGCTGGCCCTCAACCGGGCATTGCTGGAACAGGCCAGGGCCGGTGCGCGCGAGCAGGAGCTGACCATCGCCCGCGCCGCGTACGAACGCGCCCTGGCCCAACACGAACAACTGTTAGCGGGTGCCCGCCCGGAGGAGATGGCGATGGCCCAGGCAGATTACCAGGCCGCCCTGGCTCGCTACCAGGGGGTGAGATCGGGCGCTGAAGAGGAGGAACTGATCGCGGCTGCGGCCAGCGTGGAAAAGACAGCCGTGGGCCTGAAACGCGCCCAAGCTACGTACGATGCCGTCGCTGCATTATCAGATGTGGGGGCCAGTCCGGAGGCTGCGGCGCTCCAGGAGGCGACCATCGACTACCAGGCAGCCGTGGCTGAATACAGGCGCTTGAAGAACCTGCCCACCCAGGCCGATCTGGGTGAGGCCCAGGCACAGGTGGACAATGCCGAGGCCCAACTCAGACTGGTACAGTCGGGACCCACCCAACAGGAAGTGGCGGCCAGTGCCAGCGATGTGACCATCGCTCAAGCTCAGTTGCAGCTCAAAGAAGCCGGGGCCAGGCCCGAGGACGTGGCCGTCGCTGAGGTGCGGGTGGGGCAGGCGCGCACGGCCCTGGAGCGGGCTCAACTGGCCCTCTCTCGCGCCCAACTGCT
>JAHELX010000202.1 GCA_024643945.1 Anaerolineales bacterium | reverse complement strand
AACAGGACCTCGTAACGGAAGAACATGTGATGGGTCATCATGTAGCCGGTCACCATAGGCAGGAAGACGAGCGACCAATTGAGCCATTCGGCTGGCCCTGTGAGCAGTTTAAGCACCGGATGCACCAACCGGTTGATCAACAACGCAATCATGGCCACGATGGTCCCGGCCGCCAGCCAGTCTACGATAGGCAGGGACAGGGTGGGCCAACCGAAGCCCAGCAGGCTCTTCCACACCAGCATATGCGCCGTGCCCAGGAATATCACCACGAACAGGCCCAGGTGGAACAGCCCACCCGCCAGGTAGATCACCGGGTTGCGAGCAAACGTGCGCTTTACCCAGGGAATGAAAGGCCAGATGATAATCCCCTTCAGGAAAGATTTGACCAGACCGGCCACTTTGCTGCCCCTGGATGGTACCCGGTCCCGCTTCCAGCCCAACAGCAGCACCTGTAGCAACCGGTAGAGCATGCCGGCAATGAAGATTAGCAGCGCGGCGTAAAAGAATGGGCCTCGGGCGAATTCAAGGACGTTATTCCAGTTCATGGTCTACTCCTCTCTATCTCCCTCTGGGCTGTGCGCGGCACGCTTCTTCTGGGCCTGATTGCCAGCAGCGGCAGCCACGCCCACGGCAGCGCCCGCGACTGCGGCTACGCCTGCCGCCGTGATGGCCGGCCGGCCGATGGGCGCCGATTGCCCCTGGTAGAACCCACCGCCATCCCAGAAGTTGGGCTGCGAGCACCCCAGGCAAGGATGGCCTGATTGGATGGGGAAGGACAACCCGGCGTCCCACTTCATGCTGGCGCAGGCGTTGTAGGTAGTTGGCCCTTTGCAGCCCAGCTTGTACAGGCACCAGCCCTGTCTGGCTCCCTCGTCGTCAAAGGAGAGAGCAAACTTGCCGGCCTCGTAGAAGGGGCGGCGCAGGCAGCGGTCGTGGATCGTCTGGCCGTAGAAGGTCTTGGGGCGGTTAAGGTCGTCCAATTCCGGCAGGGTGCCGAGGATCAGGAGTTGGGCCAGGGTGCCGGTGAACGCTTCGGGGATGGCCGGGCAGCCAGGGATGTTTACCACGGGTTTGTCGCTGATGATTTCCCTGATACCCGTGGCGCTGGTGGGGTTGGGGTTGGCCTTGGGAATGCCGCCGAAGGCAGCGCAGTTGCCGGTAGCGATGACGGCTGCCGCCCCCTCGGCTGCTTCCTGGAGCAGGTCTACTGCGCTGCGCCCGCCAATGGTGCAATATACGCCTTCATCGCCAGTGGGGATGCTGCCCTCGACGACCAGCACGTACTGCCCGGCATACTTCTTGATGGTCTCTTCTTTGGCCTGCTCGGCCTGGAAGCCGGCGGCAGCGAACAGGGTCTCGTGATAATCAACCGAGATTTTGTTGAGTACCAGGTCGACCAGGGTCGGGGACTGGGAGCGGGTCAGCGCTTCAGTGCACCCGGCACAGTCCTGAAATTCCAACCAGATCACCGGCACGCGCGGCTTGCTTTCCAACGCGCGCGCCACGAGTTTGGCCGGGTTGTAACCGCTGCGGGCCAGATGGGCGGGTAGATCACTGGCTTCTAAGGGTGGGGCATAGCGCAAACCTATCGCCCCCGCCAGCATCCCACACAGCTTCAGGAAGTCGCGCCGGGAGACACCCTCGCGCCGAAGATGTTCATAAACGGTCTCCTCCGTCATAGAACTCTCCTTTCAGGGGATTGCAAACCTACTCACACGAAATGTCATCGGCCTCGAGTCGGGCTTGATAGGCAGCCAGGCCCTTAGTACCTGTCAGCAGGCCGTCTTTTTCGGTCTCCCAGGCCGAGGGCTGCATCTCGGCGATCCAGCCCTCGCCGTAGGGGTCGGTCAGGGTCAGGTTGGGATCCTCAGCCAATCGGTCGTTGCCGCGCACCAATACGCCGGTGACGGGAGCCGGCACCGGCCCCACGAATTTGCTGCTTTCCAGGGTGGCGACGCTCTTGCCCTGGGCGATCTCCTTGCCGATTTTCCGGGCGCTGACGGTGACGGCGGTCAGCTTGCCGCCGGCGAGTTTGCCGGCGACGGTGTTCATGCCGACCCGCACCAGGCCCTCGACGATGGGCTTGACCCAGATGTGCTTGTCAGGGTAGTAGTACAGGTCTTCGGGGAGATTGCAACCTCGAAGCGTAGCCATGGCTTGCTCCTTTCAGAAGGTGAGAACGATTTTGCTTTCCTCGGCCATCTGCCACATGGAGGCACCGCCCACCATTTCCACCCCCTCCATCAGGTCCGAGGGCTGCAGGTCGTGCAATTCGGTGGCGGCGGTGCATGCCACGAACTTGACGCCGGCCTCCAGGGCGTCGTTGAGAAAATCGCTGACCGGCTTGCCGCCAGCCTTGGGGTACACCTCTTCGGCCACGCCCTTCTTGAGGAGCAGGATGCCGTCGATGGTGAAAAACATGGTGGCCTCGTAGTCCATAGCGGCCGCCAGGTGAGCGAAGAAGAAGGGAGTGGCACAGCGGCGTGGGGTGTCGGGGCCGCTGGTCATAATGATCAGAACTTTATCTTCGTCCATAGTCTTCCATCTCCTTGGGGGGAAAGGGTGCGCTCAAAAGGCGAGGGCGATGGCGTTGTCGCTGGCGAATTCGAGGAAGGTGGCCGCCCCGCCGATTTCGATGCCTTCCACCAGGTCTTCCTTCTTGACGCCCATGACGTCCATGGTCATCTGGCATGCGATGAGCCTGACGCCGGACTCGAGGGCTACTTCCAGCAATTCGCTGAGCCTGGCCACATTGGCTTTTTTCATCCAGTTGTTCATCATGCCGGTGGCCACAGCGGTCATACCGGGCAACATGCCGATGATGTTGGGGACGGGCATCGGCATGGCCGGGTTGGCGATGGGGGCGACTTGAAGCTTGTCGGCGTTGCCCTTCTTGACGATCTCCAGGCCATAGAAGGTGAAGAAGATCGCGGCTTCCATGTCCATGGCGAGGGCTGCTGTGGCCAGGATCAAGGGGGGATAAGCCGCGTCCAGGGTGCCGTGCGTGGCGATAATGGCTAACCGTTTCGCCTGTTCGTCTGCCATATTAACCTCCTCTAACCGGGTGTGTCCCGAATTCTTGGCAGACACTAAGGGTTTTCCGAAACCCTTAGTGTCTTATCAGGGGGATGTTACTTGGTCTTCTTGACGTAGAAGATATGCTTGCCGTCTTCCTGTTCGGAAGCGAGCAATTCGTGCCCGGTCTTCTTGGTCCAGGCGTTCATGTCACTCACCGATCCTGGGTCGGTAGAGATCATTTTGAGTACCTGTCCTAGCTGCATGCCATCGATAGCCTTCCGCGTTTTAATGATGGGCATTGGGCAGGCCAGGCCGCTGCAATCAAGCACTTCATCAGGGGTGACGGACATCGTAATTCCTCCTTGCACGATAGTTGGTGGAGATAATGTCAGCCTACCGCTCCGCTTGGCAACCCGGGGGTTAGCTCTCGAGGGTGGCGGCTCGCCCAAAAAAGGGTAAGGGGTAAGGCTGTCTTTTTTGAAAGTATGCATTAATAGGAATATTGTACCATATTTTTCAATCAAAGTCAATAATATATTATTGAAAAATATAGCAAAATATTGAAATGTAGAACTCGTGTTGCGGTGATATTAAAGAAGAGAGGAACGGGTACCCGTTCCTCTCTTCTTTAATATCTTGGAATGCCTGCCGAAGGCTGGCGATATTTTCATCCTATGGGCGCATCGCGATGTGCACGTAGAAAGGGCAGCCAAATGCTCGGGCTCACATAGACGTGATTTCTGCGATGCGGCGTAGCTTCTGCAGTAACCCCAAGCGTTCGCAGCCCACCTCCGATAGCGTGTCGGCCATGCGCTGCAGAAGCCTGAACAGTCTGGGGATATTATCCGTCCGCGTATGGTGAACTGTAGCCACTGCCTGGCGCAACTTAGCCTCATCCAAATTGTAGCGAGCTGCCAGCTCGGGTACCCTGGCTTCCAACTCTGCGCTGTCGGTATCCGTCACCAACTGGCCCACGAAGACCATCGCCACGAATTCATTCCCTACCTCGATGCGCCCCCGGGCGTACTTCAACCCGGCGTGACACTCGTGCAACTGAGGCTGGCGATCTGCTTGGTTAGCTAAACGTCGCCACGAGTTGATACACCCTTGCCGACCGCTTTGGCTGGACAGTATCAGGTTGCAAAACTCACAAGAGTTGCTGATCTCGGTGACCGGCTGGCCGTCCAGCCGGGTGACGACCGACCCCACCTCCATTGCCTCGGCAAAGATGTCCTGCATAGACTGGACGCAACTGATGGGCAGAACCTCGGGCGCCGGCTTTACAGAGTTCGACACATCCGCTAGTGTGGATGGCCCCAACGCCCTCTCTTGTTCCTGCAGCCATGCCTCAATTGCATCCCGTGAGAATCGCCATTGTCCCCCAACCTTGAATCCGGGAATTCGACCCTCGTTTAACATGCGGTAAATCGTGGTGCGGTCAACTTGCAACAACTTCTGCAACTGTCTGGTCGTGAGCAAATCCGCCATGGTACCTCCCTGAGGCTCAAGTGTAGCCCCTCAGCATCATCCGCTTGCTGCCTATAGTGCAGCTTCCTGACCGCGAATGACGGAGCAACCTTGATTAAATTATATCAGGTGACAGGTCATAAGTCAAGGCATTTTATTGTATCATATGGCATTTGATGCAATATAAGGAAATTTTTGCTACTCACACAAAAGGCAACTCCTGAGTGGGCGAGAGCCCATAATAGCAAGTTGGTGCTGCGATGCCAACTGGCTGGCATAGGCGCATCTTGGCGTGATGTGGTATTATAGTGAAGAGATGACTCTGTTGCGATGGAATGATTATGGGGCAGGCTAGTGCCCCATCAAAGTGATTTTGGTAAGTTAGATTCGGCCTCATGGGCGTAATCTATATCATATCATAATCCCTGTGATGGGGTACTAGAGGAGCTAAGGTTTATGCAAGTATTAGTAACTGGCGGAGCAGGCTATATCGGCAGCCACACCTGCTTGGAGCTGTTGCAAGCGGGACATGAAATTATCGTGGTGGATAATCTCGCCAACAGCAAAGAAGAATCCCTCAAGAGGGTCCAAGAGCTGGCGGGAAAGTCGCTGAGATTCCATAAGGTCGATCTGCTCGATAAAGAGACTTTGGACACCGTCTTCGAAAGTTACTCAATTGAAGCGGTGATCCACTTCGCCGGACTCAAGGCAGTGGGTGAATCGGCGACGATCCCTCTCCACTACTACCATAACAACGTCACGGGCACGTTGACCCTATGCGAAGTGATGAAAAAACACAATGTCAAGAACCTGGTCTTCAGTTCATCCGCCACGGTTTACGGCGACCCGCCCAAGGTTCCGATTACAGAGGATTTTCCGCTCTCGCCGACGAATCCCTACGGTCGCTCAAAGTTGATGATTGAAGAGATCTTGCAAGATGTTCATCGTGCCGACGGAAGCTGGAACGTGGCCATATTGCGCTATTTCAATCCGGTGGGGGCGCATTCCAGCGGTCGGATCGGGGAAGATCCCAATGGAATCCCTAACAATCTTCTGCCGTATGTTGCCCAGGTAGCCGTCGGCAAACTCCCCGAACTCTTCGTGTTTGGGGATGACTATCCGACCCATGACGGCACAGGCATCAGAGACTACATTCACGTGGTCGATTTGGCGCGGGGACATCTGAAGGCGCTGGATAAGCTTACGACGCATCCCGGTGTGGTTACGTACAACCTGGGCACGGGGCGGGGTTACAGTGTTCTGGAGGTTGTCGCTGCGTTTGAAAAAGCCTCGGGGAAAAAGATACCCTATCAAATTGTTGGGCGTCGTCCGGGGGATGTCGCATCATGCTATGCTGATCCAACAAAAGCCAGGAGAGAACTGGGTTGGTCGGCGGGCAGGGGTATTGATGAGATGAGTGCTGATGTGTGGCGTTGGCAATCCAACAATCCCAATGGTTACGAGGAGGAGATATGTTGAAACCTGCCCTCATCGTCTTGGCGGCCGGTATGGGAAGGCGTTACGGCGGACTAAAACAGATGGATCCTATCGGTCCTCACGGTGAAATCATTATCGACTATTCTGTTTATGACGCACTCAATGTGGGGTTTGGAAAGGTTGTCTTTGTCATCAAGGAGGAATTGCAGGCATCATTTCGGGAAAAGGTGGGTAAAGCTATAGAGGAGCGGTGTGAAACTGCTTATGTATTTCAAAGAATTGAAGATGTACCACAAGGCTTCGAAATCCCGCCTAACAGGCAGAAGCCCTGGGGGACTGGGCACGCGACACTTATTTGTAAGAATGAGGTTAATTCCCCCTTTGCAGTGATTAATGCCGATGATTTCTATGGACGCTCTTCATTCCGAACTCTTTGCGATTATCTGAAAAGTGCACAAGACCAGGCGGGTGTATACGATTACTGCATGGTCGGCTACGCGCTAGAAAACACCCTTACAGACCATGGCTCTGTAGCGCGCGGTGTATGCAACGTAAACCGGGATGGGTATCTGGTAGAGATTCACGAACGTACCCGGGTAGAGAAATTGGGTGACAGCGTCAGCTACACTGAAGATGGCGAGAACTGGATCGAGATATCCACAGGAAGTATCGTTTCCATGAACATGTGGGGGTTTACCCCCAGCCTGTTCTCGGAGCTAGAAGTGCGCTTCCCCCAGTTCCTCCGAAACAACAGCGCTAACATAGAAAAAGCGGAATATTTTCTTCCCGACGTGGTGAATGCCCTGATCAGAGAGAAAAAGGCCAGGGTCAAGATCCTGCCGACGGATGAGAGATGGTTTGGAGTTACCTACCAGCAAGACAAGCCCAGGGTCAAGCACGCCATAAGAGATTTGATTCGACGTGGAGTCTATCCGGACAACCTGTGGGGCAATGTCACTGGTGCTTATCGATGATCCGATCGGCGCAACGATTGGCAAACGCCGCAATGGTCAGGGACGGGTTGGGGCCGATCGGACCCGGCATCACGGAACCATCTGCGATGTACAGGTCTGGATAGTTGAACACCTCTCCATAAGCATCGATCACACCTTCCCGCTCATCGCGTCCCATTGGGCAGCCACCCAATGGATGAACCGTGACAACTCGATTGAAATGGAAGGTCGGGTTGACCACAAATTTCGCTTGCAACTGCTGGGCGATATCTCTCATCGTGTTCTTCAGGCCATCGAAATATTCTTTGGACGTCCCAATTTCCCAATCGATTTCAAGATATCCCTGGCTGCTTAAGCTCATATCCCCGTCTGCAATGTCTCGCCCGATCCCGAGCAGCGGCATCGAACTCGAGGTCAGCTCCGCCGTTCCGAACAACCCCGCGATCTCCGCGCTCAGATCGCTGTGCAAAGAACCCCTCAGCCTTTCCCTCAGACGGTGGAAGGCGAAATGGAAGAAGCGTTGAATCGCCCCGGGCGTGTTGATCGATTCCACGGCCCAGTTCAAATGCTCCGGGTAACCCGAATCCTCAACGTAGTGGCCGCGTACCTGGCCGCCTTCCAACACATCGGGGACACGGATAGCGCTGGTAATCACTGGCCCGTAACCCGGGTCCAGGGTGCGCGCTATGCTCTTGCCATTTCTTATCTCGCGGCTACGGACGGCGAAGGAGATGAAATCGCCGTTGCCGCCGAATCGGGTTCCCAGCATACGGCTGATGTCGGGGAACGCGCTCCGATTCTTGAGCATCAGGAAGGTCGTGCCCAGCGTACCGGCGGAGAGAATAAGCCGGTCGGCTGTTATCGCGGTTTCAGGCAATTGGGAGGTATCGAATTTTTCTCCTTCCCGCTGGTCTGGATCGTGTTGCACGTAGCGGAGGATGTATCCTCCGCCCTGGCGCGGCTCAAACGAACGCACTTCGCACAGCGGCCTGATTTCCGCACCCAGGCGTTTGGCTTCAGTAAGATAATTGAGATCAAGTGTGTTCTTGCTGCCGTAGTTGCAGCCGATGTCACACTCGCCACACAGGCGGCAGGTATAGCGAGTCAGCCCGTGCATATTCGGGTGCGCTTCCTGAATAGGCTCTCCAGGGATTGGCATTTCCCCGGGATTGTGAAATGTGACGGCCAGTTTCGGCAACTGCCATTCCAGATTGAGGCGCTCGGCAGCCCCTTTGAATTCTATCGTCTTCGCAGTTTGATCATAAGGCGTATGTTCGAAAGGATAGCACTGGCCATTGAGCATCTTCTCCACCTGATCGTAGTGCGGGTCGAGGTCGGAGCGCGTGACCGGCCAGTATTCATAGCCAGCGTGATGCATGTCCTCCTTGACAAACCATTTCTCGTCTTTACGAATCAGAACGTTGGCGTAGATCAGCGATCCCCCTCCCAGTCCGCTGGCTGCCACCGCTTCCAGTTTCTTGAACGACCAGACGTTGAACATCCCGTAAAGACCTTCACTCGGATCCCAGAAGTTCCGCACCAGTTTTGAGGGGCTGCGGGGGAATGAACCGGGCGGGTACGTTTTTCCACGTTCCAGAAGGCACACCCGCAGACCTGCTTCCGCAAGACGGTAAGCCATTACTGATCCGCCGAATCCGGAACCGACGACCACGGCATCAAAATGAGTGTCATTCATTATCGTCCCCCCCATCTTACTTGCTGTAGGGATTGCTTCCGATTGCCGACTGGGTAACAAATATGGGTTCAATGAGTCGCGCAAAGGCCTGTAGAATGTTGAATAGCCACTGCCATCTCGAAACGGGAGGAAAGCGCCCGTCCTGCTGGCTGGCAAAGGCGCGGGACAGGAAGCGGCTGACCCAGTAAGCTTCTTCTATGACATCCAGGGCGGCAACCGTCAAGGGCCGGATGTTCGTCCATGGCTGCCAGGGCGTTAGATCACCCTTCCGGGCTATCCCAGGCTTCTCCCACAGGCGCATGGCCTCTTGAATCACGAAGTTTAAAGTGGGGTCGACGCCCATTTTCTCGCCCATTACCCAATCGAGGGCGAAAATGTTCTCACTGGCAAAGATCGTTTTTGTGTGATTGGGTCTGGCATCCCGAACGTGTCCACTGAAGCCATCGCCACTCACCCAGGCATCCAAAAATCCGAAATGCACTGGAAACGCGTCCAGGATTAGAATGCAGCACTGATAGAACTCACGGCGCTTGCCGTGATAGTGCTTCATTTTGTCCCATTCGGGCAGGCAGCCGTAGATATTTTTCAGGCAGCCTGTGTAAAAGCACTGCCAGTGAGTCTTATTCTTGGCGAAGGATATGCGATAATCTGCGTCGCGCCACGTGCGGCCGACAGAGTGTTCTCCGAGCACGCCGCCATAATCAAAGGGTTCCTTCTGTTCAGAAAGATCCTCGATACGATAGCCATTACCGGAATAGCCGACCATTTCCGCCACCGCTTGCACGGAGCGACCTTGATAAGAATAGTCGTACACATTCCGGGCTTCGACGACCGCGATTTCTTGAAATCCACGAGCGCGGAGTTGATCGACAATATATTCGACCAGTTGGGGATCGGTATACACGGGGGATGGGTTTTCGCGCAGCGCGGCGGTCATGATATTGGGCTTGATCGCGATGAGAAACTGATCCCGGGTTTTGCCGCTTTCCGTAAGCACCGCCTCGACGTTAGCGATGAAA
>JAHELX010000900.1 GCA_024643945.1 Anaerolineales bacterium | reverse complement strand
ACATTTGCATAGGGTCTACTCCAGTTTCACTACAATCACGGTCACGTTATCTTCTCCGCCAGCGAAGTTGGCCTGCCGGACCAGAGCGTCACAGGCAGCCTGTGGGTTAGGAGCCGCATTTACCAGGCGCGCGATGTCGGCATCCAGGGCCATCTCCCAAAGGCCGTCGGAGCAGAGGATCAGTTGGTCGCCATGCTGTAGAGCCTCAGTGAAAATATCCACGTCCACCTCGGGCTTGGCCCCCAGGGTGCGGTAGATCTGGTTGCGCTGGGGATGTTGGCGCACCTCTTCGGGTCTGATGACGCCAGCCGCCAGCAGGCTGGCCACCAGCGAATGGTCGGTGGTGATCTGCCGTAGCCTCCCGCCACGCAGCAGGTAGGTCCGGCTATCACCCACGTTGGCAATGGTGGCCGTGTCGCCGATGATCAAGGCGGCTGTCAGGGTGGTTCCCATGTCACTCCCTTTGACGCGAGCCTGGGCATGGAGAGTCCGGTTGGCTTCCCGGATGGCCGAGCTCAAGATGCTGCCTGGTGTCTCATCTAAGCGGCGGGTGGCAAATTTCAGGTCTGGGATCACCTCAGCGTTGAGCACCCGTTCGGTGATAATCTTCTGGACGGTGCGGCTGGCGATCTCGCCCGCCTGGTGGCCGCCCATACCGTCCGCCACCAGGTAAAAACCGATGGGCACTCCCTGGGACTCTTGCACCCGGGTGAACTCGAAGGCGAGCAGGCTGTCTTCGTTAATCTCACGTACCTGGCCGACGTGGCTGGCCTTGCCGGAGACCGGTTTGAGGCCGAGTCCGTAGTCGTCTCTGGGACGGCGACCTCTCAGGTCTTCCAACATGTCGTCCATAGTGCGGTAGTCTCCTCGCCTGCCACGCTCGATGACCTGTCGGAGAGGTGGGGGGGCGTCGGCGGGGCTTCCCTCTCTTGCCAGGTTGCGACCGGTGATCAGGTGGTAAAGAACCCGGGCCAGGAAATACGTATCGCGTTGCACGTCGAGACCGGAAGCCCGGCGGCAACTGGTCAGGTCGGCCAGGCGCGCGGTGCCACCGTCAATGATGATTTTTTCAATACCTGGTAGACTCGGGTCGTAATAGGCGTTGCCCGCCAGGCTGGCCAATGCGCCACCAATGTGCTGCCCCCAGGTAATGACTTGGTCCAACGGGGCTGGCGTTTTCACTTTGGCCAGGTTGCGCCATTGAGCCAGCGAGGGCAACCATACGTAAGTTCGATCGGGCAGCCAGTGTACTTGGCAGTGAGGTACGATGAAAGGGTTATTGCGGCTGATCTTCTTTAGTTCTTGCTCGTCCAAATCTCCCCTGGCCTCGGCCGACTCGCGTACCAGATAGCGTGATAGCGGTTGATAACATTGGACGCAGATGCCGCCCGGCGAAGGGCTATTGAATTGGCCGCACTCGTTGCAGGTCAGGTCGTATACGTCGTAGTAGTTGGAATGGTCCAATGGATAAGCCCTGAGTATCACGTAACGATTCTCGATCCTGTCGCCTGTCCTCAAGGGCGGCATCTCATCTTTCAGCGGCATGGTGGCCTGGATGGCGCTGCGCGGTGGCGGAGCAGGCTGAGAGAGGGGTTGGGTCTGAGGTTGAGCTGTGGCGACCTCCTCTCGGTGAGGTAACAGGTCCTTGATCATCCCTACGGTTCCCCGGATGAGCCTTTCAAAGCGTCCTTCCTGGGGCTGGGCTGCCGGCATGGAATAATGGTCTACCGGCCGGCCACATTTGGTGCAGAACTTAGCCTCCGGGCGATTCAGGGTCTGGCACTTAGGGCAGGTTACGTAAGCATTTTCCGGCATGAGCCTCTCCTATCTCTTGCATAGCGGTTTGATTACGTTCTACGCATCACGCTTCACGTTGGCCTTACGCACATCCGCCCAACATGATGCCAATGATCAGTCCGATGATCAGCGCCTCCAGCAACATAGCGCCAGCCACCTCTGCCCACCCCAGGATGGTATGCCAGGTTTGCGGGGCCAGGGTTATGGCAACAACCACCTCCATGCGGCTGCCTCCCTTGCCGCGCACCCTTACTTTTCCCTGATAGGGTTGAGCCACCGGCACCATGAAGCGAGCGTGGGCCATAGCCACCTTCAGCACGATCTCAATGGCCCGATCCAGCCAGCCCTCGCCACGCGGGTTCACTGGCCACTGCCTGCGCCCCAATGTCATCAACTCGCTGCGCACGGTTGTTTCCACCTCGGATTGGTCCTGGCTGAGCCAGGCGGGTTGTACCGCCAACCAGGGTTGATCGGCCGAGATACTCGCCCCGCATCCGCCGGCCGTGACCCTGAATTTACGGGTCAGTTGTTGGCCCTTGAGCACCTGGCCGAAATCCAGGCGAGTCTGGCTCAGGCTCAGCTTACTCTCGGAAGGCTTAGCCTTCGCTTTAGGTTTCGGCTGAGGCTTGGCCGGGACCGCCGATGGTGTTGCCTGTTTTGGCTGGGGTGAAGGGCTTGGCGGCGAACGGGGGCTAAGCGCGCCCCCCCCCAGCAGCGCGGCCTTCATCTCCGTCATCGTGGCAAAGCGGTCTTCGCGCCTCAGCGTCACCGCCGTGGCAATAGCATCGTTCACACGCTGTGACACATGTTG
>JAHELX010000899.1 GCA_024643945.1 Anaerolineales bacterium | reverse complement strand
CAGCCCCGAGGAAATGAGCCGCGAGATCCTGCGTACCCAGGATATTATGGTCCAATTCACCGGCCGGCAGCCGGCGCTATTCAGGTTTCCTTTTGACACCTACACCGATGACGCGCTGGCCGTGGTCGGCCAGCATGGGCTGCGCGCCATCCAGGCCGATGTAATCACCGGGGACGCCGACCCCCGCATCTCGACCCGGGACATCGTCAATACCGTCACCGCCAGGGCGCAGAACGGTTCGATCATCATCATGCACATGAACACCCACGGCTGGCACACGGCGGAAGCGTTGCCCCCCCTGATTCAGCGCCTGCGGGACCAGGGCTATACCTTCGTCACCGTATCCCAACTCCTGGGACTGGCCCCGCTGCCAACCCCGGTTGCCGACACGGACAGGACTCCATGATTCTGCAATCATCCAAATTATGTAAACCAATTGACCAATTTACCAATCCACCAATTGACCAATTTACCAATCTACCAACCTACCAATCTACCAGTCTACCAATTTACCAATCTACCCACCCGTAAGGGGAAGCCATGATATGAGTCGACCCGTCTGGTTCGTGCAACTCCTCAAGAAGTCGTTTCCCGGCCGCTTTCTCGCCGCCAGGGCGACCCGGATGCCCATCCTGGGAACAATCCTCGATCACTGGCTGTTCGCAGGGGACGATCTGATCTACCTGCCCAGCAACCGGGTGATCTCCATCCACCAAACCCTGGATATGCCAGACGAGGTGGTGCTGCCATCTGAGGTCGTGGAATATTTCATCCAGGAAGCCAATTATCACTGGGTTATGAACGCTTGCATCTGCCGCGACGCCCGGGGGTGCGAGGACTATCCCATTGACCTGGGCTGTCTCTTCCTGGGAGAGGCTGCTTCGGGGATCAACCCCCAGCTTGGACGCCGGGTAACGAAAGAGGAAGCCCGAGAGCACGTACGACGCTGTCGCGAGGCGGGCCTGGTTCACCTGATTGGCCGCAACAAGTTGGATACGCACTGGCTCGGCGTCGGCCCGGGCACCAAATTGCTTACCATCTGCAACTGCTGCCCCTGCTGTTGTCTTTGGCGGGTGCTGCCCCACGTTTCACCCCGCATTAGCGCTAAAATCACCCGCATGCCAGGGGTCAGCGTGACCGTGAATGGCCAGTGCATTGGTTGTGGGACCTGCACCCAGGATGTGTGCTTTGTAGAGGCTATCCACCTGGTGGACGACCGGGCGGTCATCAGTGAGGCATGCCGCGGCTGTGGTCGCTGCGTCAGCGTCTGTCCCCAGGAAGCCATCGAGATTTCCATCGAGTACGGCCAGTCCGTGGAGGAATCAATCGCCCGCATATCCCCATTGGTCAATGTTGCTTGAGATGGATTATCACAGGCTTCTTGCTGACCTGCCCCTCAATGTTACTCTTCAATCGCGGCGATGTAGCGCCCGGCAGAACGGGCCACGGCCGCTTTTGCATCTGTCGCCACAACCCGGTCCCACCAGCCGCCATAGATACGGTCGAATTGGAATGGCTCTACCGCAGCCACAATCCGGCGCACAGCCGAAGCCGACAGGGGGATCAGGTCCGGATAGCTGCACATGAAGCTGACGTAGCGACGGTCTGAGACGACCTGGAGGATGTCCCCCGAGAGCAGTGCGCCACGGCCCTCTGCCCCGGCTGCCCAATGCAAGACTGTACCCCCGGGGAAATGTCCCCCACAGCGGATCAAGGTCACCCCCTCGCCCAGCGACTTGGTCCCGCCTTCCCAGAAGACGATGCCCGGATCCGGGCGCATGACCCATTGGCGATCCGCCGCGTGCAGGTAAATGGGTGCGTCAAACGCGTGGCTCCACTCTACCATAGACGAATAGAAATGGGGGTGCGAAATGGCCATGGCGGAGACGCCGCCCAGGGCCTGTACGGCCGCAATCGTGGGATCGTCAATCAGGCTGATGCAATCCCAGAGGATGTTGCCCTGCGCTGTTTGCACCAACAGCGCCCGCTGCCCAATGGCAAAAGTTGGATGGGTGCCGATACCGGTTAGCCCCGGCTCAACGCTCTTGATCACATTGTGATAGTCTGACCGAAGCGCCTCGAGCGTTGTCCACGTCTGGCCGCCCCAGCCGACATATTGGCGCTCGTCCTCACAGATGGGACAGTGCTCCGGTGGGCCATCCATCTCCGCAAACTGTACGCCGCACGTAGCACAAATATAGCTGGCCATGATCTATCAAATCCCACTCGTCAACGCAGCATGCCGCGAATGATCGTATCTACAGCTTCGTCCTCGTCCAGGCCGCGGGCCATGAGTGTTTCCAACTCTTTTTTGTTGACGCTGCCGATCGCCGCCTCGTGCGTCACGCGCGCCCGATCGTCGCGCACCACGACAACAGGCACATTGCGAGCTTCGGCCTGGTCGCGCACGATTTCGGTGCAGTCCATATGGCCAATCGCCCCCGGCGCATTGCCCTCGGCGGTGGTCAATACTTCGCTGCGGGCCGTGCCGCGTACGGCTACCCGGGTCTTGGTCAACCCTCGCGCATCTTCGCCGTCGAGATGCAGCACTTCACGCACGTTCACGGCGTCATCCGCGTGGCCATAGACCTTGGTCGTCATCTCCGCCAG
>JAHELX010000898.1 GCA_024643945.1 Anaerolineales bacterium | reverse complement strand
CTCCCCCCGGCAATACACTGATGCCCAGATAGACGACTATCAGGGCCTGCCACGCCGCCATTTCCTCTGGCATCCGCCGTTGAGAATGACAGTACGAGCTCGTTTCTCTCACCCGGTGGGAGACGGCTCTTCGGGGCTGAGAGGTACGGCTGGGTTTGGCTTTTGGAACGACCCTTTCTTGATGACCGGGGTACGAACGCCGACCCTCCCGCGCGCCATCTGGTTCTTCCACGCCTCACCCCCTTCCAATATGAAATTAGATCTGGAGGTGCCAGGCTATGGCTGGAAGGCAGCCACCATAGACGCCACGCGCCCTGGGGCTCTGCTGATGGCACCTTTCGCCCCCGTAGCAGTACTGCTGATGAATCTCCGCCCGATCTATCGCGCCCTATGGCCCTTCATCCAGCGGGCCGTGAACGTACAAGAGGCAATACTCGACGCAGAGATGACCGAATGGTACACTTACAGCATTGAGTGGGGAACCAAGGAAGCACGTTTCAGCCTGGACGGGAGGACAGTGCTGGAGGATGCCCCATCCCCTCGGGGGCCGCTGGGGTTCGTGATGTGGATCGATAATCAATATATGGTGATAACTCCCCGGGGACGGCTGGGCTGGGGACTGCTCGACATCCCAGGCCGCCAGTGGATGGAGGTGAAGTGGCTGTCCATTGAGCACCTTGGAAGACAACACTCAAAGTAATCACGCAACAATGACCATTTTCCCAATCAATCGAAATTACAGTAGAATACTATTTGGAGAAACTAATTATGGTAAATACCCCCTGGGCAATTTTATGAGATAACAAGGAAGCGCGTAATGAGCAATACAACACGCAAAGATGAAGAGATGACCGAATTAGAAGCCATAGAAACTCGTGAGTGGCTCGAGTCCCTGGACTACGTGTTGCAAACTGGTGGGCCTGAGCGGGTCCAACACCTCTTGCAGCAACTGCAAGTCCATGCATATGAAGCGGGAGTTCGCATGCCCTTCTCGGCGAACACACCCTACATCAATACCATCCCGGCCGAAGAGCAGCCTCCCTACCCCGGCAGCCGGGAGATCGAGCGGCGCATCAAAAGCCTGATTCGCTGGAACGCAATGGCCATGGTAGTGCGAGCCAACCGCGAAGAAGACGGTATTGGCGGGCATATCTCCACCTATGCGTCAGCAGCGGCTCTGTACGAGGTAGGGTTCAATCACTTTTTCCGGGCCCAGGGGGACAATTACGAGGGTGATATTATCTATTTTCAGGGTCACGCCTCCCCCGGCATTTACGCCAGGGCCTTTTTAGAAGGGCGCCTGACCCAGGAAAATTTGGAGAACTTCCGGCGCGAGTTGAAACCTGGCGGCGGCCTTTCCTCTTACCCCCATCCGTGGCTAATGCCCTATTTCTGGCAATTTCCTACCGTTTCTATGGGCTTAGGTCCGATTATGGCCATTTACCAGGCACGCTTTAACCGCTATCTCGAAGATAGGGGCCTGAAGAAAGACACGGGCGACAAGGTATGGGCCTTCCTGGGAGATGGAGAGACGGATGAGCCGGAAGCGCTCGGCGCGATCAGCCTGGCTGCGCGCGAAAAACTGGACAACCTGATTTTTGTCGTCAATTGCAACCTGCAGAGGCTGGATGGCCCGGTACGTGGCAACGGCCATATTATCCAGGAACTTGAACGGATCTTCCGTGGTGCTGGTTGGAACGTCATCAAGGTCATCTGGGGCAATGACTGGGATACGTTGCTGGCCAAGGATCACGATGGGGTCCTGGTCAAACGCATGGGAGAAGTGGTCGACGGCGAGTATCAGAAATATACTGTGGCAGGTGGTAACTACATCCGCGAACATTTCTTTGGTGCTGATCCACGCTTGCGGAAGATGGTGGAGCACCTATCAGACGAACAACTCCAAAAGCTGAGGCTCGGCGGGCACGACCCGGAGAAGATCTATGCCGCCTTCAAAGCGGCAGTGGAACACAAAGGGTCCCCTACCGTCATCCTGGCCAGAACCATCAAAGGCTACGGGCTGGGTGAGGCCGGAGAAGGCAAAAACATCACTCACCAGCAGAAAAAACTGAACGAAGTCGAGTTGCGAGAATTCCGCACGCGCTTTGGCATCCCCATCTCTGACGAGGAGGTCGCCCAGGCCCCCTTTTATCGGCCTCCAGAGGACAGCCCAGAAATTCAGTATCTGCAAGACCGGAGGCGGAAGCTGGGGGGCTACCTGCCCAACCGCGTTGTCAATCTTACATCCCTGCAGACACCGCCAGAGGAGCCCTTTGAGGAGTTCTACAGAGGCACGGCAGGCCGGGAAGTATCCACCACCATGGTTTTCGTGCGCATCCTCTCCAAATTACTCCGCGACGAGGAACTGGGCAAGCTGGTTGTGCCCATCGTGCCTGATGAAGCGCGCACTTTCGGTATGGAAGCGTTATTCCGCCAGGTCGGCATCTATTCTCACGCCGGTCAGCTCTATGAACCGGTCGACGCAGAGAGCCTGCTGTATTATAAAGAAGCCAGGGATGGCCAAATCCTGGAAGAGGGCATCACCGAGGCGGGTTCGATGGCCTCCTTTATCGCTGCCGGCACGGCGTATGCCACCCACGGCATCAACATGATC
>JAHELX010000201.1 GCA_024643945.1 Anaerolineales bacterium | reverse complement strand
TGATCGGCGACCAGCCGGTCATCCTGATCATGGACGAGTTTTCCTACGCCGCTGAGCCAGACTCGGCCCTGCCGTCCAACTTGCAGGCGGCCTGGGATCATCTGTTCAAGGATCGCAACGCAACGATCGTGTTGGCCGGTTCTCACATCGGGATGATGGTCGAATTGATGGGCTATCATGCCCCTCTCTATGGGCGCTTTACGGCCCAATTGCCGGTAGATCCGCTCCCTTTCCCTGTCCTGCGAGATTTTCTGCCCCGCTACCCGGCTGCGGAGCGGGTGGCAGCCCTCCAAGGACTGCCGGTCCTGATCACATAGGACGTGGTACCTACTCCAGGGGCCGGAGATTGCGCTTGAGCATGCGCAGCGCCCGCTCGGGGTCGATGTGACCGTACAGCCCGCCGACGACGGACACCATGTAGGCTGCGTCCAGCAACACCCGGCCACGGGGGCGCAGGATCCAGGTCTCGCCCTCGTTATACTGGGTGCCAGCGGCGATGAGCTGCAAATCCCGGCCGAAATCGCCTCCGTCTTTGCATTTGTGATAAATGGTGCCGCCGATGAGCAGAGTGGTGCATGCCTGGTTCAGGAAGTTGACTCCATACTGTAAGAAGTAGGTATCGGTCTCTTTGACATAGCCCAGGTTACGCCCAGTGGTGGCCATCATGATCTCTTTGGCCAGGAAGGAGCGCACCACGTTTTCCTCGTCACTGGTGGGCAGGATATGGGGGTTGGCCGAGAGCCAGTTGAGGTAATGGTCGAGATCGAAATCGAGCTGGCCGTCGAGGCGGTGGACAAAGCCGCCAAAGGCGTCGTCGCCGGGGCGAAAGTCGGGATACTCGGCCAACACAAACGCCTCCAGGTCGCGCTTCATGAGGCCGTTCTGGAAGCGCTGTAGCTCCTTGATGTTCTCGGCGTCGTAGGCCAGGCCGTACTTGCCCTCCACGCGGCGGTAGGCCAGGGGGGTGTTGGGTGTCTTCAAGATCGTGCGTTTCACCTTGCGGTGCGGGTCGTTGCCCTGGTAATCGTAGAGAGGGTTGTCGTTGACGTTAGAGTAAAAGTCGGTGGTGGCGCCGCCGATGTCGAGAGCCACGATGTTGCCCAGGCCAGGCTCCTGGCCGTAACCTTTGGCCAGGAGGTTGATGCCGCGAAAGGCGGCGCGCGGGGTCGGGATGAACGGCGCGCTCATATACTCCTCGACGACGTCAAAGCCTTTGCCGCGGATGATGATGGTCTGGAACAGCTCGCGGATGGCCTCGTTCACGACCTCGATGCGGAAGGTGTTGATCTCGGGCATGACGTTGGGCGTGAGGCAGATGTCCACCCCTTCGGCCTGGTAGATGCGCCCGATCTCGGAGCGGATGTCCTGGTTGCCGGCATAGATGACCGGCACCCCGTAGCGGGCATAGGTAGCAGCGTCGGAGGCTTTGGCCAGGAGGCGGGCGTTGTAGAGCTGGGTTTCGATGTCGCCGCCAAAGTCGACGCCGCCAGCTTGCAGGATGATCTCTGGCTGGTCCTGCTCATAGATAGCCAGGGCTTGTTGCTCGGTGAGCTTACCCTCGTAGCTGTTGATCAGCTTGGCGCCGGCTGTCAGGGCGGCCAGTTCAGCGGCAAAGCCGCTCTCCTCCTTGACCATGGAAACGGTCACCATCTTCAAGCCGCCTTTGGCACTGGAGCAGGGCAGCTTGATATCGAATTCGGCCATGGCGCGGGCCAGGGGCTGCCAGTCGCCCTGCTGGCGGCAGTCGTCCAGGACGTTCAGGCCATCTGCCAGGGAGACGCGCAGGTCCTCGACGATCGTGGGCACATAGTGCAGCGAGAACTCTTCGCTGGCCGTATCAAAGGTGCCGATTTTGGAAAAGGTGCTGCCAAAGTCGACAACCAGGACCTTGCAGTGGTCCAGTTTGTCGGCGCTGGTGATGCCGACCTCCCTGCGGGCGCTGGCGACGACATTTTCGTCCATGGCTTCGGCGGTTTCCGTGATATACAGGTCTTCGTCGGCGCGGCTGATGGTCTTGTCAAAGAACCATGGGCTGCGCTGGCGGACCAGGTCGACACGCTCGATCTCATCCGCGACCTTTTTGCCCTCGAACTCGTCGATGACACAGCCCCCATCGACGATCTTGGTACGGCATTTGCCGACCATCTCGTAGCGTTTGTCGAGGACCGTGATCTGAGGGGCCTGCAACAGGCCCACCTGCAGAGCCAGGTCGAGGGTATCGGCGCTGACCATACCACACTGGCCGGTGGCATAGCGCGCTTCGTCGATGAAGCTGAGCAGCATGGTTTCATAATTGCGGCCCCACTCGCGCGGATGGTCGCGTTTGCGAGCCTCTTCTGGCGAGATGGCCCACTCGAAAAAGTTGTCGAGGTTGACCGGCCCCTCGTAGCCGCCGAGGAGGGCGAGGTGCAGCAGGTTGTACATGGCGCCGAGCTTCAGTTGTCGCTTGCGGCCAAGAAGACGGGGATCGTGCCAGATGTCGGGCTTGTCGTCGCGGTAGTAATCCTCGATGACCTGCTTGACAACGTCACAGCTTTCGGTCACGTCCTGGGACTTGGCTTCGTGGTGGGCCTCGGAAAAGCTGACGACGTGGACGATGTCGGGCTCCATGTACATTTGCCAGTAGGTAGAGATGGCCAGGTGGCCCTTGGCTTTGTCGAGGTTGGGCGGAAAGTCGGACAGGCCGCCGCGTGTTTCTTTGATGATGTGAAAGTTGTGGTGGCAGGTGAGCGGCTCGATCAGTTCGTAGGCAGCCTGGAACTTGGCCAGGTCGTTGAGGCCCGAGGTGCCCGGCGGAAGGTCGTACATCATCTGCATGACATACTTGCGGATGCCCATTTTCAGGGCGACAACGCCGGCTACGACGTGATCAGTGACGAGCATGTCGTCGGTGCTATTGCGAAGCTGCCACTGGTGGGGGTCATTGATCTCGACCGCCTTGTCGCGGGCGGCCCACCAGCGCATGACCTCAAAGTGCTCGTCAAAGCCGTCGCGGATAGAGATGGGGCCGCGGCCGTCGAGCTCGTTGTAAAAGAACATGGGTACGGCCGGGAAAGGCATACGGAAGGACTCTTCAAAGAGCTTGGCCAGCTCCACCAGCTCGTCGGTGCCCGAGTAAATGCGGGTCATGGGATAGTTGCCACGCAGGGTGGCCTCTTTGAGCCGGTGCAGGTCCTCGCGGGTGCGGATGGGCACGCCGCCCTGCCCTTTGAGATACTTGTCCGGGTCCTCTTCGCCGCGGATGAACTTGGCCAGGTACTCCTGGGAGGGCTGGTCGGGGGCAAGGGACACGATTTCCAGGCACTGGGCGTCGGCCAGCATTTCGACCGCCTTCACGGTAGGCTCGATGGAATCCGCGGCAATGCCGATGTGGGCCCGAAGGATGGGGCGATTTTCGAGCTCCCGCACCTGGCGGATACGGGTCAGGAGTTCATCGGCCCAGCGCATGTCGTGCGCGTGTTGGACGACCGACTCGCCCCGGGCAAAGGCCTCGAGCTCT
Source organism: Anaerolineales bacterium (assembly GCA_024643945.1). The sequence continues at coordinate 6,130 of JAHELX010000201.1, read as the reverse complement.
TCCATGGTGATATAGTCGTCCACGACCAGGGCGAAAAAGCCCTGGAAGGCATCGATATCGCCATAGTTTTCGGCAATTTCCTCCAGGTTAAAGTGGCGGTCCTTGGTGGACGTGAACTTGTCCTCCTGGATCGGCAGACCGGTCATGGCGCGGACGAGGTTTGCTGCCGGGCGGAGGCCGCCAAAGGCATAGCGGATGCCGCTCTCACGGGGGAGCAGGTGGTGCTCAGCCGCCTTTTGGATGAACTCGGAGATGAGCTTGTCCACGTGCAAGTCGCCGAGGCGCATGGAGATGGCCACCACCTCGGGCCGGGACTCGCGGATCTTGTTGACGACATCGTTGATGGGCACGGCGGGGCCCAGCTTGACAGCCATGAACCCTTCGCTGCGGTCTTCCATCCACTCGGCAAACGTTTCGACGCCCAGGGAGTGGACGCAATCGCCGATGGAGCCAGCCATAACCCGGCGTTTCCTGGTCGTCGTTTCTGTTTCCTCAACCATAACCTATTCTCCTCCGATCTGATGGTCTGTCTTGGCTTTCGTATTCTCTCTAGGCCTCGGCTGCAAAGGCGAGAAGCTCGTCCAGCTTCTCCCATCCGTACTTTTGCGGAGTGCGGGCCTCGCCGGCGTCTATCCCCAAATAATCCTTGCCCAGGCGGGCACCGGCCCAGGCGATGACCCGGTCTATCGCCGGGGTTTGTACCCCCGCCAGTTCGGCGATGGCCCGGCTGACGGCCAGGCCAAAGGGCACGTCTTCCGCCAGGTAGCGCGCAGCAAAATCGGGCACATACCGGCCCGGTGCCACCTCGCGGACCGGGGCCTTGAGCCCGGCATAAGCCCGGTTGGTGACAAAGGCGCTGTGCAGGCTGGAGGGATCGCCGATGTCCTGGCCGTAGGAGCGCACGATCCACTCCTGCAGCGGCCGCACGGCCCGCAGATTCAGCCCCGGTTCCAGGACAGCGCGGATGGTTTGCACGTCGTCGCTCAAGCGGGCCAGGAGGTCTGCGCCGTCCGGGCTCAATCCCTGGTAAAACAGCGGGATCTCCTGGGCAGCAAATGTCTGGCCATCCCACCCGGAGAAAAGCCCGTGCATGATGCCGGGGTGGATGATCTGCCCGGTGTTGGCGAGCGTCAGGGCCAGCAGGCTGGCTGCGCCCTCGGTTGGCAATCCCAGCATTCGCTGCAGCAGCGGCCCGATGTCGCCGATGCCTGCCGCGGGGCGGCTGGCCACATCCACGACGCGCTTGGCCCCCAGGATGTGGACCACCTGGCCGAATTCCTGGATGCGACACGCCCAGGGCAGGGTTTGTAGCCCAAAGAGACCGACGTCGTCGCGGCCTTGCTCTGCCAACAGGCGCGCGGCACAGAACTCGAACCCGCCGCGCGCGGGCATGGCCCCCACCCAGGCGTCCCGGTCCAGGAACGGGATGATCTGCTCTAGAATCAGCCCGTGGGCAAAGGCCGGCAGCACCAGCAGCACCACCTGGGAGCCAGGGATGACTTCGGCCGGGCTGTCGCTGATCCGGCGGGGCTGGGCCCAGGCCTGCACAGCACCCACCACCTCCAGGCCGCCGTGGCGGCCCACGGCGGCCTGGAGCCGTTCAGCTTCGCCAGGCAGGGAGCTGTACAGGTCGACGGCACATCCCAGGTTGCAGGCTGCGACCGGCACCACGGTTTGTGCTCCGTTGCCCCCACCGCAGATGGTGATCTTGTGCACGTCCATGCTTCTACCTCAAAAATGACGACGGATGCATAGGCAAATCTGAACGCACCCGAAAGGGATTGCTTCGCTCTGGCGTTTGCTACACGGAAAACCGGTCGAACCGCCCCTGGCAGGGCAGGCCGTGGCAAAAGAGCATCTGCCGCCGCGCAGGCAGCCAGATGCTCGTCGAAATCGTGCTCAACCCTCCACCTGGCTTCGGGTGGCAGCAGATCGGAGCCAGCGGGCCATCGTGGCTGGCCATTAGTCGCTGTGCCATAGCCACATCGATCTGGCCCGAGGCGGCGTTCAGTTCCTGGGTCGTTCGCTCATAGCGGCGCTGCGACTCGCCCCGCTCTTCGGGAGGGGCAAGGTCCACATAGGAGCCTTGCATCTCGGCACTGCAAAAGTGGTTGGTGCTGACCAGCGTGCCGTGCCTGGCCTGGCGCAGGCCAAAGGCCCGATGGCCGATCTCAAAGACGGCCAGCGAGCCCTGGAGGTCGACCAGAACCAGGTTGTGCCTTCCCATCCGCGGCACCGAGCGCAGGTAGTCGATCGCCGACGACACGGTGTCGTGGGACTCCAGGATGTGCATCATCAGCGAATAGTCGGGCAGGCCAGGCCCCAGGTCGGTGGAGTAGACGTGGGTATCGGCGACGGCCAGGCCTGCCTGGTTCATGCCCGCACAGTAGACGCCCGGGCTGCCGGCACTGCTGACGTATAGATAGCGGTATCCCAACTTGGGCTTGGCCGAGATCACGCATTGCAAGCGCAGGTGCTCCAGGCTGCTGTCCCGGTTTTTGACCAGGATCGGCTGCCCATCAACGGTGGCCAGCCCCGCTGCTGTCCAGGTGGTGCAGCCCTCGCTGCCCAAATGCCTGCGGATGATCAGGTCGTCGCTCAGGTTGCCTGCCAGGTTGCAGCGCAGCAGCGTGTCGAACTCGATGCCCAGCCCGTCCGCCTGGCCTCGGATCAGATCCAGGAGAGGCCTGTCACTCTTTTCGATCAGCCCGCGGGTTTCCTGGAACAGCGCCTGAAAACGGGCATCGAGGCCATGTGCCTCGACCTCGCGAAACCGCCCCGCCATCGATTCGACGATCTCTGGCAGCCGCCCCCGGACCTGGTGGCCATGCTGCCAGCCCATCGCATAAGGTTCTCCCTGCAGAGAAAGCGTGACATAACCGGTCATGGCCGTGCGTCGCACCTCATAGGCCTCAGAACCTGGCCGCACATCTTGCCGGTGTGCTCGCCCTGTTCGATCACCACCTGGCCGGCCAGGATCACCCAGGCAATGCCTGCGGGATACTCGTGCGGCCGCTCGAACGTGGCCCGGTCTTGAATCGTCGCCGGGTCCAGGATCGTCAGATCGGCGACCATGCCGGGGGCGATCCGACCCCGATCGTGCAGTCCGATCCGGCGGGCCGGCATCAGGGTCATCTTGTGGATGGCGCTTTCCAGGCTCAGCAGCTTTTCCTGGCGCACATAGTGCCCCAGAACGCGGGGGAAGGTGCCATAGTACCGCGGGTGGGTCATGCCCCGCCCCAGCACGCCATAGGGAGCCACGGCACGGCCGTCGGTGGCGATGGCTGTCAGCGGGTGCTGCATGATGGTGCGGATGTCCTCTTCGCTGACGCAAAAGACCAGCGTCTTGACGGCCCCCTTTTCTGCGGCCAGGAGATCGAACACCACGTCCAGCGGGTCCCGGTTCTGCTCGGCCGCGATCTGGGCAATCATGCGGCCCTCGAGAGCCCGGTTGGGCGCTGATTGTACGAGCGCAATGCGCACCGTATCCCAGGGGGCGGCACACAGGGGATGCCGCCCCTGCCGTACTGCCTCTTCGATCTCGGCCCTAATGGCTTGCCGGGTGGCGCCGTCGCCCAGGCGTTCTGCCAGCGCCTGGCGGCCATCCTCCGCCACCCAGTGGGGCAGGTAGTCGATCAGGCTGGAGCCCCAGGCCACGTACGGATACTGGTCCCAGGCCACCTCGACGCCGCGCTCCCGAGCCGCTTCCAGAAACGCCAGGAGGCGGGGTGCCTGGCCCCAGTAGGAGACCCCGCCTAGCTTCAGGTGCGAGATTTCCACCCGGCAGCCCGATTCCTCGCCCACCCGGACCGCCTCGGCGATCGCTTCCCAGAGGGCCAGGTCTTCGCTTCGCACATGGCTGGCATAGAAGCGGCCATGTCGGGCCACGACGCGCCCCAGGCGGATCAGCTCTTCAGTGGTACTGTACGAGGCGGGAGGATACTCCAGGCCGGAAGACAGGCCGAATGCCCCCTCGTCCAGGCTCCGATCCAGCAGGGCCTCCATGGCGGCCAGTTCTTTATCCGTGCCAGGGTGGTTGGCTGCCCCCATGGTGGCGATCCTGAGCGTGGTGTGGCCGACCAGGGGCGCCAGGTTGATGCCCAGGGGATGCTGGCGCAGATGATCCAGATAGTCGCCGAACGAGCGCCAATCCCAGGCCAGAGCTTCCGATCCGGCGATGCCCAGCGTCATCGACAAAAAGTCGAGCAATTCCCGGCGGTGAGCGTCGGGCAGAGGCGCTGCCGTGATACCGCAGTTTCCGGTGACCTCGGTAGTGATGCCCTGCCGGATCTTGCTCTCGGCCCGGGCGTTGATCAGAATGGTGAAATCAGAGTGAGAATGGATGTCGATGAATCCCGGTGCTACGACCAGCCCCTTGGCGTCGAGGCTCCTCTCCGCCTGGCAGACGTCCAGGCGGCCTAGCGCGGTGATCGTGCCCGCCTGGATCCCGATGTCCGTCACGCAGGCTGGCTTGCCGGTGCCGTCGACGACGGTTCCTCCCTTGACGATCAACTGGAACATCTGGCTTTTTCCTTTGCTCCGAGCGGGTCCGTGACCCGCGTTCTACACACCAGAATGGCTCGAAACCGCCAGGTCACCCCGGCCCGCGTGGCGGAGCCAGGGCGGGCGGACCTGGCTTGAGCCTTGTAAGCTGTCGAGCGACTTGCCGTCGCGCGCTAGTACCCCAGCGCTGTCGCCGGGACCGGAACCGTCACGCCCGCCCGCAGCCTGCCCGCAGCCTCATCCCACATGATGGCCACCGGCAGGGCAAAGTTGCCGTCGGGAAGCAGGGTCACGTCGTGCCCTCGCTTTCTCAGATCCTGGACAACCTCCGGCGGCAGGCGCACGTCGGCAAAGAGCCGCCGCACCAACTTGCCATCCGGCACCTTGGGGTCGCTGCCCTCGACGTGGATCCTCGGGGCGGCGATGGCCTCCTGGATGTCCATGCCAAAATCGAGCACGTTCACCAGGACCTGGACGACGGCGGTGATCACCCGCCGGCCGCCAGGAGCACCGATGGTCAGCAGCGGCCGGCCCTCCTGGAATACTAGCGTCAACGAGTCGTGGCTGGACGGCCTTTTCCAGGGCCCTATCGAATTGCTGGTTCCCGGCTCTGGGTTGAAAAGGTTGGTATAGTTGCGTAGAATGATGCCGGTGCTGCCCGACATGACGTAGGCGCCAAAAGCCCCACCCAGCGTCTGCACCATGCTGACCATGTTGCCCTGCCGATCCATGGTGCACAGGTGCGTCGTATTGCGCGAGTCCCATTCCACTCCTCTGGGCCGCGATGGAGCGGATGGCTGATCTCCCTGGTAGCCCCACGGGTTTCCGGGCGCGATCTCATCGGGCACGGCCTCCAGGTTGAGCTTCGCCCGCATCTCGTCCGCATACTCTTTGGAGATGAGCCCTTGGATGGGCACCTCTTCGAATTCGGGGTCACCCATATAGCGAAAGCGATCGACCCACACCCGGCGAAAGCATTCGGCCACCATGTGCAGATAACCGGGGCTGTTGTGCCCCAGAGCACGCAGGTCAAACTCTTCCAGCAGGTTGAGCGCCTGAAGGACCTGGATGCCGCCGAATACCTCCGGCATGCACACCAGGTCATAGCCCCGATAGCTGCCGGTCAGGCCGGCGTCGTAGCTCCTGGGTTGGTAATTGGCATAATCCTGCAAGTTGACGATCGAGCCGTGAGGTTCGGTGTCGGCGATGATGGCCTCGGCAATTGGGCCGCGGTAGAAGGCCTCGGCTCCACCGCTGGCGATCTTGAGCAGCGTCTCTGCCAGTGCCGGCTGCAGGATGATGGTCGGCTCATCGTAGGCTGTAGCCGGGCGGGGTGGGTAGCCGCCAGGCAGGAGCAGTCGGTCGATGGGCGGGTATTTCTGCAAAAGCTGCATGTGGCTGCCGATCATCAAAGCATAATAGCCGTTGACCGCATAGCCTCGCTCGCAGATCTCGATGGCCGGGGCAATCACCTCTGCCAGGCTCATGGTGCCGAACCGATCCAGGATCTGGCACAGCCCAGCCACCTGGCCGGGAACTCCCAGCGACCGATAGCCCCTCCAGCTCGCGCCATCCCTGGTGCCGCGCCAGCCGAAGCTGGGATGTGGCTCTACCCCCGGCGGGAGCA
>JAHELX010000200.1 GCA_024643945.1 Anaerolineales bacterium | reverse complement strand
ACTTCGGGCATGGCCACAATGGCCTCGATTGCCTGACTCTGCTTCCCCCCATCAACTTCGCAAAAAATGTCGACAGACAGGTCATATCCGAAGGCAATCGGGTTGACCACTGCGACGGGCCGGATGACCTTGCGTTCAATCAAGCGGGCAATCCGATGACGCACAGTGCGCTCGGCTACATTTAGTTCACGGGCTATGCGAGCGCTCGGTATACGCGCGTCTTGATTGAGATAGCGGATAAGGGCTCTATCCAATGCGTCCAAGTTTGCCAATTCTGCCCCTGATGATAAGATACTCCCAGTATACACGAGTCGGCTGAAAAGTCAATAGTTTCAGCATTATATTGCCGAATCGGCCAACACCCAATCATTTCTGCCAAGAAAGGGAGAAGGATTTAAAGATGGCTACGCGATCTTCAGCCAGGCGAAAGCTGGTGGTCGGACTGGTACAGGAGCGCTGGCAGCCCCATGCTAGCCAGCACCGGGAGCGATTGCGAGCTGGCGTGCTGGAAGCTGCCCGCCAGGGAGCGCAACTTATCTGCTTGCAAGAGCTGACCCTGCACCCATACTTTGCCACCCGACCAGGCATAGATGCTTCGCCCTACGCCGAGAGCATCCCTGAAGGCCCCACCTGCCGCTTTGCGTGCGATTTGGCACGAGAAGCAGGGGCGTTCGTCACGGCCTCTCTCTTTGAAGGGGTCGGCCCTGGATACAACACGGCCATCTGTTTTGGCCCAGATGGCACCCTGCTTGGCAAAACGCGCAAGCAACACATTCCTAGCGGACCCGGCTATCACGAAGATGGATACTTTCAACCGGGTGATTCGGATTATCCGCTGCACACCATCGCCGGGGCACAAGTGGCTCTGCCCACCTGTTATGACCAATGGTTCCCCGAGTTGGCTCGTATCTACAGCCTGAAAGGGGCCGAAATCATCGTTTATCCCACTGCCATTGGCTCAGAACCTACTGCGCCCGATTTCGATTCGGAGCCGCTTTGGGAAAAGGTGATTGTAGCCAACGGCATTATGAACAATACCTTTATGATCGCCGTCAATCGGATTGGCGTTGAGGACGAGGTCACTTTTTACGGCAGCAGCTTTATCAGCGACCCGCTGGGGCAAATCCTGGCCCAGGCGCCCCGTGATGAGCCGGCCGTGCTGGTAGCTGAACTGGATTTTGGGGTGCGCGAGTTCTGGGGGGATCTTTTTCCCTTTCACCGTCAGCGCCAGCCCCAGACCTATGCAGCCTTGAGCTGGCCACAGTCCAGGGATGAGCCCCAAGCTGGCCTGCGCGGCTGCTGAAGCGTTGCAGGCAGTACAGCCACTGTCGGTATGCAAAAGGGTAAGGAGCTAAGACCTTACAGCTCAACGCAAATCAGAACCCGAAGGGATCAAGGCTTGGGGTCAGCAGCTCCCACTCGGGAGATGGCCCCCAGGGGCGGTAGCTCTGCTCGTCGTAGCTCAGGAGCACCAGCGAGGGATCGTCCAGGGGGAGCGCGAACTCGAAGTGAACCTCTGGCACGTCCTGCCCGTCCGGCGCCATGCTTTGCTCGGCCAGCCGGCGTCCTCACTCCTGAACGCGAGGGCACGCTGCGACTCCTGCCTGGCCATAGGCGGCCGTTGAAGCTGGAATTATCACTGCCCCCAGGCTCGCACCTCGTAGTCGGCGACCTGCTGGCCGGGAGGGTCAACACAGACTTGAACACCCAGTGTCTGGTCGCCCACCACATCTTCGGGAAAAAACTCATCGTAACTGTGAAAGTTGATGACCTACCCCTGGGCGTTGTACAGGATGGCCGCAATCGTCAGGTAGTCGCGCAACCCTGCGCCTGGTTTGCGCAGTTCACCCTCGACGCAATAGCTGCCGCGCACGCTGGATGCGTCCAGATCCGAAAACTGGAAGTCCTGGCGCGGCGTCTGGATACTCGGCTGAGTGACGATTTGCAGGTCGAAATCGTCGACACCTGACACGCCATAAAGAGACAGCTTGAAGGGCACCGCCCCTGTGCTGGCTACTTAACTGATCCATCGACGTGCGAAGGTGCTTCGGGCTATCTTCGTACGATGTGGGGAGGTGATTGGCGACAAAACTTTTGATCAATGACGGACACAAAACAGAACAAGCCATCCAGAAACGGCTGTGGGCAGCTACCGGCGACCAGATCTGGCAACTTTGTCCAGACTTGATTTCTGTGGTATACACCTCAAGCAAAGAAAGCCGCTCGATGCAATAGATCGAGCGGCTTCGGCGTAGATGTCACAAGCGGGTTCGAGCCTCGTTGGGCCCGCTATGACACCGCCTCCCTGGCAAGATCATAAAGAGGCCGTCCCATGGTAACTGAGGTGGGACGGCCTCTTTATGCCAACGGCTTAAGTCAACATAAATGCCCCTAAGGGAGCAGCGTATATACCCCTGTCAAGACTGGCGCCGCCTGGTGACAGATTTGCGCGTTTTGGGCCGGAGATGTCGCGATTGGGGCGATAATTGCAAGCAAGATCCCCCTGCATACCGAAGCGCTTCACGAATGTCCTCAACCACCAGATCGGGATGCGCTTCCAAGATTTCGGCATCGGCCATCCCGTCGGCGACCATGCCTACCACCGTAGCCACCGGGATGCGTAACCCTCGAATGCAAGGTACCCCACCCATTTTGTTTGGATCCACAGTTATCCGCGTAAAGACCATATCGATCTCCAATTCGTGACAGGCTGACATCTATTCTGCTTATCCATTATAGCATATTCTCGTTGTAACTAGAAACACACCTTATGGGTCAGTTTCTCGCTTCTGTCATTCAGTTATGATTGCCATAATCAAAATCAAGCAGCAATAGGGGTGAGTTTGAAAACCCGAGCGAGGCGAGCGGCTACCTCAAGTTCTCCTCGGCGAAGCGATTCCCGGACTTCATCCAGTTTTTGAGCATCACTGAGAGATAAATATGGCGACCAGCCCTCGTCGGTGTAAATCAGTTCCACCTCAACCTCGGCAACATACTCACCTTCATGCACCAGCTTTGAAATACGCCTTTTAGTCATCATCTCTCCTCACCTTGAAATCGCTTGACCATTGCTCTGGACTCGGCCTAAATATCATCCTCAGCCAACTCATCGTACTCATGAGCTGATATTCTTACCTCGTCACGTTCGATTAGCTCCAAAATCTGTTGGGATATTTGGCTCATACTCAAATACTACCTCGAATGAGGGCAGATGTAAAGGAAAGCCACTCGAGCTAGCGCATCGAGCGGCTTTGGCGTTGATGTCACAAGCGGGTTCGAGCCCCATCGGGCCCGCTGCGACACTGCCCGCCTGGCAAGATCACAAAGAGGCCGTCCCACGTCAGTTACCATGGGACGGCCTCTTTGTGCCAACGGCTTAACCTAACATAAATGCCCCCAAGGGGGTACTTTCTAAACCCCTGTCAAAATAAGCGTGATCTGGCGGCAGATTTGCGCATTTTGGGCCAGAAAGGTACAAGTTGGGACGCGGATTTGCATGCAAATTACCCAAAATGTACCGGCGACGATGGGTCTCGTGGAGACGTGATATAGTTGGTAAGCTTTTCCTCCCCTTCTTCGGCTACGATGTCTGTCCAGAGTTGGGATCACGATGCAGGTAAAGGATACAGACTGTTGTTATTGCACCGTTCCGGTGTCAGGAACTTCGGTCAGCCGTCCTTTTCTCCCCTGAGTCCACGCGGCCAAGGTTTTCGCACCCTACGGGGCAATTGCCACGAAGCCAATAGGATGCTATAATGCCCTCGGAAGGAGTACGATGATGATCACGGTACAGCTTTCAAAAGAGGAGAAGTTGATTCTGCCCGAGTCGCTGGGGCGCAGCTTGGGTTTGCATGAGGGCGACCGTGTCGAAGTGCGGCGGCAGGATGACGTCCTGTGGTTTCAGCGCAAAGAGACGTTGGACGCTCTCGGGCCATTGACCGATCTGTCCAGAATCGTGTCGTCGTCCCGTCCGGTGGGCACGGTGGACGTTGAGGAAATCATGGACAAGCACGGCTACGAGCAGATCGATGAGTGCTCTGATCTCTGATCTTGACGCTCCTCTGCCCGGGCTGCTTTACTGGGATGCCAGTTTCCTGGTTCATGCCACGTATCCGGCTGGGCGCCATCACCGCGAGTGCTACGCGTTTCTCGAACGGCTAAGTACTGCCGGAGACAGTCTTTCCTACGTCTCGACGCTGGCCCTGGACGAGACGCTTTTCACCCTGATTCGGCTGAAGGTGGTTGAGGATCACCCGGGACAAGGCTTCTGGCAAGTCTACCGCAAAAGCCCAGAGGTCATCCAGCCCTATCTGAAAGAGCTCCGGGCATTGGTCGCCCGCCTGTCGATTGACCCCCGCATCCGGCTTGTGGGGACCGAGCGGGATGATCTGGCCACTGCGTTGGACCATATGGACGCACATGCCTTTCTCCCCCGCGATGCCTTGCATCTGGCTGTGATGGTGCGGCTTGGCATAGACAGCATTGTGACGACCGACGACGATTTTCTGCCAGTGGATGGACTGCATCTCTTCACTAGCAATCCCCGAATCATTGCGCAGCGCTGATTCTCAGGGCAGGCCTGGCCGCACGCCTCTCTGGGCTCCTGGCCACATCATCATATCTCGTTGTTATTCTAATTGTGCCAACTTCCTTGTTGGACGGAGTTCCTGGCACGATGCCCAGGAAAAGGCTAAGTACGGCTGCTGGCTACTTAACTGATCCATCGACATATGAAGGTGTTCCAGGCTATCTTCGTTCGATCTGGGGAGGTGATTGTCAATAGAAGTGTTGGTCAGTGACGAACACAAAACAGATAAGCCATCAAGAAAGATCTGTAGACAGTTGCCGGCGACCCAATCTGGCAACTTTGCCCGGACTCGATTTCTGTGGTATACTTCTCTAGCAAAGAAAGAAAGCCGCTCGATGTATCGCATCGAGCGGCTTTGGCGTTGATGTCATAAGCGGGTTCGAGCCCCGTCGGGCCCGCAGCAGAAACTCCTTCCTACCCATAGGACACGAAAAGGCTGCTACAACCTAAATGCAGCAGCTTAGCGCAATTCGGGTGTGGGCAACGAACGTACCCAACCTTCCACCTGGATTTGACAGAAACGAGCTTACATAGTATGATATAGAATAGTAGGATAAAGAAAGTATCTGTCCGGTTTTCAAGCGGCCGCCAGGTCTTTTGGGCGGTCGTTTTTTTTTCCGGTAGCGAACCTCTTTGACCTATGTTTCTATCCAATTATTTCACCAAGGAGTAACAAGTACAATGTCTGAACGAGTTCAGGGTATCGTCAAGTGGTTCAATGCCGGTAAGGGCTATGGCTTCATCACGCGCGAGGGTGGGGAAGATGTCTTTGTCCATCATTCTGCGCTTCAGTCCGACGGCTATCGCTCCCTCGATGAGGGGCAGCGTGTTGAGTTTAGCATCGAGCGCACGCCCAGGGGGCTGCAGGCGACCAACGTGGTAAGCCTGTAGTCGCTATTAGTTTTGAAAGGATTTTCGATGAACAAGAAACTTCACGTGGGTAATCTGAGTTATGCCACCACCGAGGACCACCTGCGGCAACTGTTTGCCGAGGTGGGACCGGTTGTGTCGGTCAACGTGATCACCGATCGGGCCACAGGCCAGTCGAAAGGGTTCGGCTTTGTCGAAATGGAAACCGGCGAGGCAGCCCAGGCGGCCATCGAGCGTCTGAACAATCACGAAATCGATGAGCGCAGCATCACAGTGGCTGAAGCGCGCCCGCCTCGAGAGCAGTCTTTTGGAGGCGGCGGAGGCCGCGGCGGCCAAGGTGGCGGCCGTCGCCGCTATTAAGCCTGATTACGAGAACTGATCGTCCGAGAAAGACGGTTGAAAACGGGGGTGCAAATGTGCACCGGGACAGGCTGAAGCCTGTCCCGGCCAGGAGCGCTTCCTTAACCGGACAGCGTTCCTACCTCCCGCAACTATCCACCGCGGGGACGCTGTACAGCGGCCTGGAAAGCAGTGTCATTCCGAGCCGGCCCGGCCTTGCGCAGGGGCGGGTCGCTCGGGATGACACGCGCCAACAGCACTTTTACCGCGTATCGGGTCTACTTCTGGTTGGTTCGACCACCTGAAAACCCTGCGAGCCAAATGAGCATGGGCTATCCCGTCGCAGCGGGGAGGGACCAGAATTGGAACTCCCACAGCGACCGGCAACTCCCTCTCAAGGAAATCGTCGACCCCCATCATTTTGAAACTTCACCCGAGCCTCACGTGAGGCAGAGAGCCATGCCATCAGCCTGACGGCCGGCCGATGAGCGGACAGCGCAGGCCATTGAGCGAGCCATTCAGTCTTGCGGACCGCTGGAGATCAAGGGCGCGCCGCCGTCGCTAACGCCCTGTACTCACAACGGCGCTGTGGAAATCGGTTGACAGCAGATCGATTTGAATCCGGGAGGAGCTATGGATACTCAATTGTGTGTCGTCAGCCAGGAGCAACCGCCCTACCAGGTCGGCGATACGGTTGTTCACCCCGTTCACGGCGTCGGCGTCATCATCCGGCTGGACGAAATAACACAGGGGGAGCGGTCGCGTCTGTATTATGTAATCGCCAAGCACGACAAGGTCACGGTATGGGTACCGGTGGATACCGCGGCCTACTGTGGTATGCGCCCGGTGGTTTCGGCCAGCGGATTCGCGGTCGTCTGCGGAATTCTGAGCAGCGCTGCGCAACCGCTCAACGAACAGGCCCATAAACGCCAGGTGGAGATTCGTGAGCGGATCAATCAGGGGACCCTGGAAGCAATCTGCAGCATTATCCGCGATCTGACCGTGCGCCGTTCCAGCCAGCGACTCAACGAGAATGACGCCAAGATGCTCAAGCGAACTCGCAAATTGCTGCTGGATGAGTGGGTGCTGGTGATGGATGTACGACAGCAGGAAGCCGAAAGCCACCTCAGTGCTATGTTGCAGGAGAGCGTGACTTTGTCCAGTCAACACGCTTAACTGATATCCGCATCTTTATATCTCAAAGCGACTATCTCTTTAGACTCCTTCGCGCTATAATTATGGTATGAAACCACTGGCCCGGGCCCCAAAAGACAACTTAACCGACGAATACCACGCATCCCAAGCGCTAATCGCCGAACTGGAAGCGCGCCTGGTCCAACTCGCCAGCCAACTCCTGGCTGCCAACGCCGGTCTGGAACGTGAAATCGCAGATCGCAAACGTACGGAAGACGAATTTCGCCGTTCAACCGACCAATTGCGCGAACTATCCGCCCGCTTGCAGTATGTCAGGGAGGAAGAACGCACCCACATCGCCCGGGTGATCCACGACGAACTCGGCCAGGCCTTGACCGGCCTAAAAATGGACGTAGCCTGGCTGCAAAGGCATTTGGACCAGCCGCAGCCAGCCCTGTTGGAGAAAACGCAGGCGATGTCCGACCTGATTGATACCACCATCCAGACAGTGCGCCGCATTTCATCTGAGTTGCGGCCGGGCATTCTGGATGACCTGGGGCTGGTGGCGACGATTGAATGGCAGATCCAGGAATTTCAAACCCGCTCGGGCATTCAGGGTAAACTTATCAGCGCCCCGGAGGAGACGACACTGGATGCCGACGGGGCCACGGCGGCCTTCCGCATCTTTCAAGAGATTCTCACCAACGTGGCCCGGCACGCCCAGGCTACCCAGGTGGAGGTTACCCTGGAAGAGTCCGCTTCGTTTCTGACGCTCCAGGTACAGGATAATGGGCGAGGCATGACCGAAAGCGAGATTCACAGCCCGAAATCAATTGGGTTGCTGGGGATGCAGGAACGCGCCCGTCTACGGGCGGGCGAGGTTCAATTTCAGGGGACTCCAGGCAAAGGTACCACCGTTACCGTCCGCCTGCCGTTATCCATGAACAATTAGAATTGCACAAGGACCGTAATGATCAAAGTACTCATCGCCGATGATCACCCGATTGTGCGCCAGGGCCTGCGGCAGATTTTGTCGGAAATCCCCGATATGGTGGTTGCCGGTGAGGCCGTCAACGGGCAGCAAGCGTTGGACCAGGTCCGAGCCGGGGGGTGGGACGTGCTGGTGCTGGACATCACCATGCCCGACCGCAGCGGGTTGGACATACTAAAAGAGCTGAAACACCAACAGCCCCACCTGCCGGTGCTGGTGCTCAGCATCCATGCCGAGGAACAGTTTGCGGTGCGTCTTCTGAAAGCCGGCGCGTCCGGGTACTTAACCAAAGAAAACGCACCGGATGAACTGGTCAAAGCCATTCGCAAAGTGGTGGACGGCGGGAAATACATCAGTCAGAGTCTGGCCGAGAGCCTGGCCTTTAGCCTGGACGTAGCCTCTGATCGACCGCCGCACGAAACTTTGTCTGACCGCGAGTTCCAGGTGATGCAACTGATAGCCAGCGGGAAACCGCTCACCGAAATTGCCGAGGAACTATCGCTGAGCGCAAAGACCGTCAGCACCTACCGCACCCGCCTCCTGGAAAAGATGAATTTGAAAACCAACGCCGAGATTGTCCGTTACGCCATTGAGAACGGGTTGGTCGAGTAGAGACGAGGCAGGCGGAGCATCACACCATTTGTAAACAGAAGAGGGTTTCCGCCTGCCTCGCCCCTGCAATAACGGGCTTCTCCCTGTCCCCCAGCTCCTTCCTCGGGACCCCTGTGGGGCTGCTCCCCCCTGACTCTCTCCAATTTGTAGGACAAATGCCTACAAGCGAATAAGACTAATCCCTACACAACAATCAGAATTCCACCTATAGTTTTCTGACCTCAGATCGTTTATAATTGTAGTCCACTCTACCATCTAAGCTGATCACCACTTCGCCCTGAGCCTCCCAGTGGTGCGTATCCCGTCATCCGCCAGGCCTTTGACCGAACAGCGGCGCGTTGTTTTTTGCCGGATTGGTGACGGAGAGCTTGTTTCGAGTAGCTGAGTTTCTCGATACGAGGAAAGAGTAACAGGGAAAAAGATGCAAACTAAGTCAAGGTCTCGTCTATGGTGAGTGCGAGTGGTCAAGTCGAGGAGATGTGGCTATGTCAGGACAATTTGACAGCAAAGTTGCTCTAGTAACTGGCGCAAGTTTGGGGATTGGAAGAGCTTGTGCACTTGCCTTTGCCAGAGAAGGAGCAAAGGTTGTCATCGCTGATGTATTGATTGATGCCGGTGAGGAGACAGTTCACCTAATCAAAGAAGCAAAAGGTGAAGCCTTTTTCTTCAAGTGCGATGTCTCAAAGTCAACAGATGTTGAGGCCCTTGTGACTACCACTTAAGCGCATGGGCACACCCGCCGAAGTTGCTGAAGTGGTAATCTGGCTCTGTTCAGACGCAGCTTCGTTTGTTACCGGCCATGCTATGCTTGTGGACGGTGGCTATGTTGCTCAATAGCCGTCCTGACCCACACATCGCGCGCTGCGTTTACATCAAGATCAAGCACAGCCGTATGAAGCCTTGGCACAAAATCAATTGGCAAGCCGCGAAGGTCCGCCGTGCTCTTAAACTCGAAGACGACTTATGGCGATGGTGGCAAGAGCAGGACGCTCGCAAAGAAAAAGGCGCGACAGCACACATCGCTCAAGCCGACCGCGCCACCGCACATGCGTTGATGGGGTGGTCTGATGATGGCGGCATGGCGGCTTAGTTCAGCCGTCTTCCCGATTGTGGGGA
>JAHELX010000004.1 GCA_024643945.1 Anaerolineales bacterium | reverse complement strand
ACTGGTTTGATTTAGGCAAATGTCATTCAATAGGTTGTTTAGGAATCCGGTACACGCACGCCAAAGCGCCCTTTGAGATACAGGCGACTTCTTCAACCTTGAAATTCTTGCCAGTGGCCCAGGCCATCGCCTCCTGCAAAACTCCAACGGTAACGAAACATGCCGGCTTATCGTGCTTGGGGCGCCAGCGACAGGGACATTCCTCTACGACGAAGTAATAGGCATCCGGCTCCTCCCGTATATGTGCCGGCTGATTCACATCCTTGTTGGCCGCTTTGGTGATATTGTCCAGCACCAACTTAATTCGCGTGCCCATGGGCAGAGCTTTGAGCGCCAGCCCAGCCAATCCCAGAATAGCCGGTTGCTCCCTGAGTGTATATTGAAACGTTGCCCGGCCGATACGCGTCAACATGGCCCGTGCACCGCGTGGCCCATAAAAATCCTCCACTGCCTGCTCGGCCGCGCCGTAATCGGCAAAGGTAGCTTCCAACTTGGTATTGTTGGGCGGGTAATTGCCGATAAAACGGTCTAAACCACCTGAGTTCAAAACAGCCTTGGCCCCATTTGCTCCCATCACCTCCTCAATGGCCTCAAACAGGACACGCAGGGTTGCATTGGGCATCGGTCGGTCTTCCGGCATCGACTCACCTCCTTTTGAGAATTATGCGGAGGCACAAGCTTGCTCAAGTTTGATCGCGATTAGGTGGCATATTTCACCTATGTCGGGACTTGATTCAAAGCAAGCTTTGACCCCACCCACGAAGAGATTTTTTATAGTACTATTGGATTATTGCAACATTATACCACAAAACAGGAATGTTGTGAATGTGAACAAAAGAGGAGGAAGGGCACTATAGCGCGGGATTTCAACTGGGCAGGCAATGTCTCATCGGGGACACCGGAAAGCCGGGGAGGGAGTGAGGCCACATTCATCGGGTGCGGCGCTTCCACTCTTCTTTCAGCTCCAAAATAGATAGGTCGTCACCTGCTTCCAGGAAATCTTTGAGCAAGCGATTGAACTTGTTCGCTTCTTCTAGCATCGGGAAGTGCCTGGACTCGGACAAGCCGATCGGTCGCAGGCTATGACGCTCGCCATTCAAAATGCGACTCGGTTCCGGATCTATCACGCCGTCTTTTTCGCCATAAATGACCAGAGTCGGCTGACGTATACGCTCGATGAGGGCCCGAGCATCAATCTCAAAGGTCGATTGCACACTCAGCGCGATGACGTTTGTCGCCATCTTTTCGACTTCTTGCTGAACCTCTTTGTGAGTTATCTGCCGCCACCAGAACATCTTGGCCAGGACTGAATTACTGGAAAAATCCAGCAGACGGCCGTTGATGGCGTCGGAGGTGAAGGGGAGACTCACGATAGCCAAGCGGGAGATGAGAGCTGGGTATTCGGTAGCAAAGTGTAAGGCCACGACAGCCCCCAGAGAATGTCCTACGAGCGAAGCTTTGGCGATACCCAATTGGTCCATAAAATCGTGGATCAAAGTGGTATAGTCGGCCACCGAATAGCGTTCCTTTGACTTGTCAGAATCTCCAAACCCCCAAAGGTCCAGGGCATAAGTGCGGTAATCAGAAGCGAGCGCCTCCATCGTGCGCATCCAATAGCGCCACGAGCCAAGCCAGCCATGGATAAACAGAATTGGCTCGCCGTGCCCAAAGGCCTCGTAATGAATTAAACCTCCGCCAATGACAATCGCACTCATAACACCTCACTCAGCGCGATGGCACATGGTGACCGGCTCCCTTCAGAATCTCGGCCACCCGATAGTATAGCTCATCTGGCGCAAAGGGTTTGATAATGTATTCCTCTGCGCCCAACTCTATCCCCAGCTTGATTTCTGTTTCTTGCCCTTTGGCCGAGAGGAAGACGATGGGAATACCGTTCATGCGGGGATCATCCTTCAGCACTTTGCACGCTTCATAACCGGTCATTTTGGGCATACGCACGTCCATAAGGATCAG
This sequence comes from Anaerolineales bacterium, assembly GCA_024643945.1. The sequence continues at coordinate 35,576 of JAHELX010000004.1, read as the reverse complement.
GTCTGGTTTGTGAGTCCTCGCCTGAGCAATCGCTTCTTCGCCATTGCGCGCTTCGATCACATTGGTAAGACCATGAGTTTGCAGAGTGATGACAATCAATTCACGGATGTCTCGCTCGTCTTCGGCGACCAAAATTAAAGGTACATCCATAGCCTAAGCAACTCCTGCTGCTCCGTAGTTGCAGTACGTGCCTCAAACGTGAACTGGGACGGAGCAGTAAGTATAGAGCACCATATCATTACACTCAGCCGGCTGTCCCATGCCCCACTCGCTTAATCTCCTCCACCAATGTTTCGACGCTAAACGGTTTGGTAAGCATATGCTCAACCCCCATCCCCAAAATCTCGACGTGGTCATAGTCGTCATCGAAAGAACTGCCAGTGATGACAATCACAGGAATGCTGCGAGTCGCTTGTTCACGACGCAGATTGCGAATGACTTCGTAGCCGTCCATATCAGGCATCTTAAGATCCAGCAAGATCAGGTCGGGAGAGTCTTCACGCGCCAAGGCCAGTGCCTCGTGCCCGTTGTAAGCTCCCTGCACGACGAATCCGCTGTTGGTCAGTGCTTCCTTCAGCCAATCCACGATATGACGGTCGTCGTCTACCACCAGCACATGGTTGAGCCGTCCATTCTCCGTGATGCCCAATGAGGCCAGCACCTTCCGGACCTGATTGAGCACTTGAACTTCCTCGAAAGGTTTACCAATGTAGCCGGCTGCTCCCAGAGCCAGCCCACGTGTTTCAGCATCGGGGACGACGGAGACGATAATGACTGGGATACCAGCCGTCACAGGGTCTTTTTTGAGTTTTTCCAACACCTCAAATCCATCCATGTCTGCCAGGATGATGTCGAGAGTAATAAGGGCAGGCTGTTCGCTGTAAGCCAGTTTGAATACATCCTCACCGCGCTGTGCTGTCAACACCTGGTATCCTTCCGTCTCTAAGTGATGGCGCAACAGTTGCAAGATATGCTCATCGTCGTCAACGACCAGAATCTTGGGCGCGGTTGTATCCCCATTAGATGATCCTACAGGGGTCTCGACGGCCAACGGCAGGGTAAAGCTAAAAGTGCTGCCCCGGTTGACTTCGCTTTGGACCCAGATTTTACCTCCCAGCAACTCCACGAACATTTTTACAATGGCCAGGCCCAATCCAGTGCCGTCCACGGCTCGAACCTCTGCCTGTTCAGTACGATAGAAGCGGTCGAAGATGTGCGCCAGGTCTCTTTGGGCAATGCCAATACCGGTATCCACCACATCTACCTGCACAAAGCCATCCACAACCCTGGCCTTGACAGTCACCTTTCCCCCTTCCGGGGTATATTTCCAGGCATTGCTGGCAAGATTCTCCAGGATTTGGACTAACCGGACCTCATCGCCACGTATCAGAGGTAATTTTGACGGCAAGTCGAGTATCAGTTCCAGCGATTTTTCGACCATCCGCCCCCGGAAGTTATCGGCCATATCATCGATCAACCTGGCCAGGTTTATGGATGTGACCTTGAGCTTAATGCGGCCGGTCTCGATGCGTGAAATGTCGAGGATATCATTAACCAGAGCAGTCAAGCGGTCGGCATTGCTCTTAATGACGTGCACAAAGCGGCGCTGCTGTTCGCTGAGAGTCCCGACCTTTTCGCTGACCAGCAAGTCAGTGTAGCCTTTGATGGAAGTCATCGGCGTGCGTAACTCGTGAGATACGGTGGAAATGAACTCATTCTTCAGGCGTTCGACCTCGGCCTCGCGGCTAATATCCCTTAAGACGGTGACCAGACTGGGCAACTCGCCACTGCCCAGCGAGACTGGCGATAGGCTGACCACAATCACTTTCTCTTCTGCTTCCAGCCGAAAGCCAAGACCAGGCACCGGACCCTCCTGCGAGGCCTCCAAAGTACTGAAGTGCTCTATACCAGTCATCAGTTTATCATAGAGTTGCCGCGCCAAGACCTGGTCCATGGGCGACCCGGCCAGCTTCAGGATCTCACGTATGTGCTGTCCTTCGACAGCACTGGCGTCTTTCACCCCCAGGATACGGGCTGCCGCTGGGTTCATCAGCACCACATAGCGGTTGGTGTCGAGCACGAGTACGCCGTCAGCGATGCCCTCCACTATGGCTTGGTGCTTGGCCGCCTCGGCCTTTTGGGTGCGCAACATCAGACCAAGCCGTTCGGCCTGGTCGGTGATGAGCTGATATAGCTCCGCATTGTTGATGGCCGTTGCCACTTGAATAGCTGCTGCACTGACCAGTTTGAGATGATCAGGCGTAAAATAGCCAACCTCTGGATGGAAGAGGAGCAACACACCCAGCACATCTTCGCCAGCGGTTAGAGGCACCGCTATTGCTGACTTACGTTCTGGGGTGGGCTTTTTCTCATCTGGGACCCAACGCGGGTCTTGAGTCACATCCGGGACGATGACTGACTCACGAGTTTCGAGCACCCACCCCGCCAAGCCCACGCCCCTGCGGTAGCGGGTCAGTATGCCACCCCGGGGCAATCCCTTGGAGCGTCCCAGTGCAGCCCGATAGATCAGATTGCCAGTGCCGGAGTCCAGCAACATGATGGACCCGTGCGAAACACCTACAGCCCGGTTGATCAGACTTAGTGCCTCAGCCAACACCCGATCCAGGTCAAGACTGGCCGAAAGCTCACGAGTGATGCGATAGAGCGTCTCTACTCGGTCGCGCTCCAGGGTCAGATCTTCCAACGTTTTGGCCAATGCTTCAGTGCGTTCTTGCACCCGCTGCTCAAGTTCTTGCCCCAACTGGCTGACGTGTTCGAACAATTGTGCATTGGTGATAGCTACAGCCACCTGGTTGGCCAGAGACTGTAGCACCAACACATCGTTTTCAGTAAAGCCTTCGGTGACATCGCTCTGCACGTCGAACACGCCAATGATGCGATCTTGCACTTTCAGCGGGATGGCAACTTCTGAGCGTGTTACTCCCCTGTCGGGACCTCTCTCGTGCTGAGGGCCTGCGAGGTAGCGCGGATCTTGGGTTATGTCAGGCACAACCATCGTCTGCCCCGATGCAGCAACCCATCCCGTGATACCCTCTTCGCCCACTCTTAGGCGATACGTCTCTCTGTAGGCGTCCCTTCCGCCCCCTCCATTCCCATGGTCGCCACGACTGCGCAAGACCAAATAATCATCCTCGATCAGGCCAATATTGGCATGATAGCCGAAGTTATCCTCCACTGACTGGCTGATGCGGGCGATCAGTTGATCTACGTTCAGGATTGAAGTGATCTCTACTCCTACTTCGTTGATAACCCGTAGTTGGTCAGCATAATGGCGCGCCTGCTCAAAAAGTTGGGCATTTTGCAGTGCCACAGCTACCTGGTTGGCAAAGGTGAGAGCCAATTGGGCGTGCTCCTGGGTATAATGATCCAGATCCACGCTATCCAGAGCGATCATGCCCAGCAAATTATCGCCAAAGAGCAATGGAATGCCCAACCACGAGCGAATGTGCTTGTGGGGCGGTTCGCGGAAGGCGGCGTGGGCTGCCTGGGTATCGGGAACGATGTAGGGAGCCCGGGTACGCACCACAACAGCGTTGGGATTGTCGCCTGCCACAGGAAAAGCCAGTCCAAGCACATCCTCTATGTTATCCCAACCCCGTCCGCCGGTAATGATCAAATGATCTCCGCTTAGCACCTGCACGGTGGCACTATCGTAAGGGACAACGTGCCGTAACTGATCGAGGATCGCCTCAATCACCTGATCCACACTCAAGGTAGAGTTGACGACGGCAGCCACTTCGCGAAGGGTATCGGCCAGCCGGCGGCGTTCTTGCTCAGAGTGGAACAGGTAGGCATTTTCGATGGCGGCCGCCACCTGGTTGGCGAACAACTCCAACGTCTCCATCACTTGCCGGGTAGGCACTCGCCCATCTCGAGGATTGTCTACAGAAATCACCCCAATGAGTTGCAGTTCCGAGTTGTAGAGCGGCGAAAAACACAAGTCGTCGACATCCCAACACTGCTCATCCGACTCCGGCAAATACTCTGGCGGGGTGTAGTGCGCGTCGAGGCGGTCTTCCCAAAGCTCCTTATAAGTATGCGGGATGTAATACGATTGGAGTCCTAATCGGAAGCGGTCCTGCATCAGATCCATTACCACTTCTGGTGATTGGGGGGTGGCCTTGAGGCGTTCTAGCTCGACCAACGGAATGCCGGCCCCTGCCACCCGATGCAACACAGGGGAATCGCCTGACATCACGCTGACAAGAACTACGTTGAAGCCCAGCGTCTCCTGGATGGCGTAGGCAATATCCTCCAACACCGACTCAAGGGGCTGGTCGGACCGGAAGGCCCGGCTAATCTCCGACAGACGCGCCAGTTGCTCTGCTCGTTGCCGCAGCAACTCGCGCTGCTGTCGCTGCTCTTCATAGGCCAGAGCATTGCGGGTGGCGACGGCCGCCTGGTTGGCCAGCGCCTGCAAATATTGCAGTTGCTCCTCACTAAAGGCGTTTAATTGTCGGCTTTCCAAATTGATGACACCGGCCACATCCCCAGCATAAAAGATGGGCACCGCCACCTCCGAGCGGGACTCATCGGAACCCATCATGTAGTCGGGATCCAGGGAAACGTCAGGTACCAAAACCGGTTCCCCTGTTTGCAGCGCTCGTCCCATCACGCCGGTTGCGACGTAGAACTCGCCTTCTTTCAACCGTGTCTTCTTTTCGTCATCGAAGCCAAAGCTGACATAAGCCAAGAGCCGACCGGAACTTCGGTCGTGCAGGCTCACGTTGCCAAAATCAGCGCCGGTAGCGCGTACCGCTTCTTCGAGCACCAATTGAAGAATGCGATCTTGATCGAGGGTGCTGTTTAGCTCTTGGCTGACCCGTTGCAGTCCGGAAAGTTCTTTAATTCGTTTGTGCAACCGCTCGTCGGTGAGGCTAAAGAGTTGCGCATTTTGAAGCGCGATGGCCGCCTGGCCGGTGAGGGCCAGCGCCAACCGTATCTCTTCATGCGTGAAGTGCCGATCCTTGACATCGTAAATCTCAACGAGACCAGTCACAGCATCGCGTACTACCAGCGGCAGCATGAGCAGCGACCGATAACCCAGCTCTTGCAGCAGTGTCACTTCGGCCGGGTCGGCTTGAGGGTCAGAGACCTCCACGGTCTTTGGCTGCTGGCTGCGCAATACCTCGGCTGTGGCAGGGAAGTCGGCAACCGGGTAAGGCCTCCTCTCTCTTGTTCGCAATATACCGCTGGCTTCGTCCCACTCTGATATGGCACATTCGTCAGCTTCCAAGGCGAGCGACATTCGCTGCTCCAGATCATTCAACAACTCATTTACCGACAACTTGGGTGAAAGCGCCGAGGTAGTCTGATAGAGGATAGAAACTTCGCGCATGTTGCGCTCGGTAGCGGCAAACAGTCGTGCGTTTTCAATCGCCGCCGCCATGTAAGCCGCAATCGCCGTCATAAAGCGGACGTCTTCCTGGGTAAAGGGGGTTGCCTTGTTGACGGCATACAGTTCGCCAATACTCTGCTCTTGCAGTGTCAGAGGTACAGCCAGCAATGTCTTGACGTCGAAGCGTCGGACGAACGGACGATAGGCTTCGAGAATACGCCTGTCCTGGGACGCGTTATCAGAGATGAAAGGCCGTCCCTGGCTGAGAACGCTCACTTCAAAAGCCGGGTCGCCAGCTTTGATACGAAAGTCGGCCACTTCTTGCGGTGCCGCGCCAACGGCTCCCGCCGGGTGAGCGATCAACTCCTCTTGATGTTTGTCCCACAGCAGCAATGCGCCTTTTTCGGCGTCCACCAACCTTATTGCCTCAGCCATCGTACGGCTGATCAATTCATCCAGATCCAGGGTAGAGACAGCGATGTGAGCAATGCGAGCTACCCCTGCCTGCACGTCGGCGGCGTGACGGGCCTCTTCAAGCAGTCGTGTTTTCTCAACGGCAACTGCCGCCTGTTGGGTAATCGCGATCGCCAGGTTAATCTCGTCCTCGGCGAAGCGACGCGGTTCACGCCACTGAAGGGCCATCGCACCGCTGAGGCGCTCGGATGTCGCCAGCGGCAGCAGAAAGAGCGAACGGGCATCCGGAAATATGTGACGCATTACGCTGAGGTCGCTTTGCTGACCCTGGATATCGTCGAGTTCATCCCAATCTTCTATGCATAATAGGCACTGCTCAATCAATGGCGAATGCTGCGTAGCCAGTTGGTCAGCCTCGAAGATGTGGGTCAGATAGCGGTAATTTTCGTATACCCGGTCAGTCTGATCAGGAAGCAAGCCAACAACTGATTGCACCGCTGTTCGGTCATTGTTGAAGAGTATAAAGGCAACTCGGTACGCATCGAACAAAGCACTAATCTGATGAGCTGCTTCCTCCAGGGCTTGTCTCAGAGATCGGCCCGAAGAGAGCACTCCGGTGACCCGCAGCATACCTTCTGCTTCGCGCAGCCGCCGTTGCTCCTGATGGTAAAGCCGGGCGTTTTCGATGGCCACGGCCGCTTGATTAGCTACCGTCTGCAATGTGTCCAGGTCTTGCGGCTTGTAAGGGCTCGCCTCATGGCTTATTAATTCCAGAGTGCCCACAAAGGTATCCCCAACCATCAGCGGCACACCAATATAGCTGCCCGCGAGCACTTGAGCCGAGGCCAGCTTTGGCCTGACTTCGTCAAAGGCACTGATGTCGGGGATGAAAAGCGGTTTCTGATGACGTGCGATCCAGCCAGTGTAGCCTTCGTCCATGGCGTACACGCCAGCATCCAGGTGACGGTAGTCCGGATCGCCCCCCCAGCCCCCAGGGAAGAGTCGCTTCTTTTCCGGGTCCCACAAACAGATTTCGGCAGCCACATAAGGCAGCAGGTCACGCACGGAGGCCAGAATGGCATCCAGGGTGGTTTCTAAGTCAAGACTGGCAGTGATGGTACGGCTGATGCGGTTGACCAGTGCCAATTCACGCGAGCGACGGCGTTCTTCGCCATACAGTTCGGCGTTTTCGATGATGACAGCTGCTTGGTCAGCAAAGGCCTGCAATAAGCGCTCGTCGCTAGAGATAAAGCTATGCCCTCCATTAAGCTTGCCGCTCACCAGTAATACGCCGACTAGCCTACCACTTACCATCATGGGCAATCCCATCAGGCTACGGTGTGGAAAGACAACGTCCTGATCGGCAAAGCGGGGATCAGCGTGCACATCTTCGACGCACAGGATTTGGGCGTGCTTCGCAATCCAACCGGCGACACCTTCTCCCACTGGCTGGGGTGGAGGGTCACATTCGAAGCCTGGCTGACTCCACGTGGACCTCGGTTCCAGCGTTAGGGAAAGCTCATTGACGATATAGATAACGCACGCCTGCGCTGCCACCGCCCGCGCTGCCTCTTTGGCTAGCGTGTTAAGCACACATTGAAGGTCCAGCGAAGTGATGGCTCGCCCAGCCTCGACCAGTGATGAGACCTCACGCAGCCGAGCTTGGGTTTCGGCCTGCGACTGCTGAAGGCTGGCAGCCATAGCATTGAACTCGGCCGCCAGTTCCCCGATTTCGCCACGCGCATCTACCTGGATACGGTAATCCAGGTTGCCGCGGCCCAAGATAGCCGCCCCCTCACACAACGCCACCAAAGGCTGCACCACACGCCTGGTAATGAACCAGCCCATCGCCAATGCTACAGCCACAACTACCAAAAAGACCAGGACCGAAGTGAGGGCAAAGAGATTAGCAGTGTGATACGCTTCGCGGGCTGGCAATTCAGCAATCACGCCCCAATCGGTGCCAGGGACCCGCCGGCGGGCACCGATAACGGGCTGACCGTCGAGTCCCTGATATTCCATCACCTGAGAATCCCCTGCCAGGAAGCGCTGCACACCGACGACCTGCTGTGATACGTTGGGCCGCTGCATTACCAGTTCCAGGTCTCGGTAGGCGATGAGGTTGCCCATACCGTCCACCAGGTAAACGTAGCCGGCTTGGCCGACCAGAATGCGGTCGACGACGTTCCACATTTCGTCGGCGTTTACTTCGGCGGCCAAGACCCCCACGACACGGCTGGCATCATTGTAGACGGGAACAGCCAATGTATAAAAAGGCACGCCGAACTCAGAGACATAGACGGAACTGACGTAGTATTGTCCCTGACTGGCAATGAGGAATTTCTCGGTGTTAGACTGGTCCAACAAGTCCTGGTCGGCTGCTGGTCGATCCCGTACAGCCTTGGCCGTTTCCCGACCATCCATGTCAATAAGGGCCAGTTCAAAGAAGGCAGAATTGGCCTCAAGCAATGACTCGAGGTAATGCTGCTGAGCGGTGGGGTCATCCCCGACAAAGCTCAAGGTTCGAGTGCCGGCAATCAAACTGTTTTCAATGCCATGCAAATAATCGGACATATACAGGCTAGTGCGTGCGGCAACATCTTCTTGCAGGCTGACGACGTAGCGACGCTGATCGGTATAGGTGGTATACAACGCCACGCTACCCACTACCAGCGACACCAGCGCCAGCAACAGGAAGGGTCCCCAGAGCCTTACCCCCAGGCGGCCTAATCTCCGAACCACCGCACCAATCATCCCTCACATCCTGTCCGCTTCATCAGGGAGCCAGCGTCTCCAGGTATGCAAACGCACCATTATGGACCACGTTGCCATTGACGGTCATAATAACGGTATCGCCACTGACGCCGAAGGTAAGGCGCCCAACTATTCCTTCCCTTGACGATCTCCCCTGCGTCAGCGACAGAAGCATTGTTTACAGTGGCATCCAGTCCTGTAAATCCGGCAGGCATCCCTGTTACCCTCCGCAAGCACGAGTCGCCCGGCGGCGCGCTTCGGCCGCCAGCATGCGAATGTCAGGGAAGGGGCCATCAGCGGCAGTCAACACGCCAATGCAAAGGCTCATCAACGGTGATTTTTGCTCATTGCCATCCCGGTCGATGTAGACCACGTAGCCTTGCTCACGGGTGAGGAAATCGTAAAAGGTAGGCACAGTCTGCTCGAAGCGTTGTGAAAACTCTGCTTTGATGGGATCAACCACAGCGGGCATGGTGATGATCATAAAGTCATTGCCGCTGGTGTGCCCAATGAAGTCGTTGGAGGTACCATAGGCCTCTACCGCATCATTGAGGCTCATCGCCACAAAGCGCAGGAAGTCATCCCGAGCCATAATATCCTGCGTCTCAGTAAAGGCATCGATATGATTGAGGACGACGTAAAGCATAGCCCAATCGTCGCGGGTTACCAATTGCTTGAGCTGTTCTTCGATGAGCTTGGCGCTGGGTAATCCGGTGGTGGGATCGGTCAGGCTGGTTGCTTCCGCACGGCGCATGGCGCCCTGCACACGCAATTTCAGTTCCTCGATGTCGAAGGGTTTGGTAATATAGTCGTCAGCGCCCAACTCCAGGCCGGCTATCTTGTCGCTGCGCTCGTCTTTTTGCGTGAGGAAGATGATGGGAATGTGGCTGGTACGCAAATTGCCGCGTAGCTCTCGGCAGACATCATAACCATCCATATCGGGTAACATGATGTCGAGTACTACCACGTTTGGCTGCTTTTTGCGACACATCTCTAATGCATCATTACCACGCATTACCGTCAGCACTTCGTATCCCTGGGAATCGAAGTAAAGGCGCAGCATTTGAGAGATGTCCAGGTCGTCTTCCACCACCAAAATTCGACCTTTGCTCATCGTTCTACCTCCTGGGTGAGTGCCTGCCCATAGGTCCCCTCGGGGGATGGGTCCGTTTAATTGAGTAGATTAAACAGATGGCCGACTAAGCAGACCCTCGTTTCAATTCAGTCTGCCTAGCTGCGAGCAATCTACCGACTTTCGGCGCTACCTTTTACCCACAATTCTCTTAATTCGTTCAATCTGTTCATCGGTAACCGGTTGCTCGAAGCAGCGAAAGCCCCCAACGCTGAAGCCATGCTTAGAAGCCAGTTTAGCGATACCTTCCACTTGTGTCAAGTCGATGTCTTTGCCCAAGGTATAGCTCTCGTAGCGGCCTTCCAGCGCAAGGATCATTGTCTCCGCCATGCAGGCGAAAGCCATGCCAGGCGGGAAGCCAAAGTCGAAACCAAAATCAACCGGCCCTGGCACAGCGACCATGCCACCATCAATCACCAGTACGTCGTCCCGTTCCTCCACCACCCGCCGAGACACATCGCGGGGACGAGCCACGTCACAGACGACGGCACCACGTTTGAGATGTTCCGGCTCGATAACGGTATGGATAGCACTAGTTACAGTGAGCACTATGTCGGCGTGGCGCAAATCATGCATCTCGGTACTGAACCTGACCTCGGTGCCGTTTTGGCCCTGGATAAGGTGAGCTACCTCGGCCAGCGGTGCCGGTCGCCGACCGATGAGCAGCAAGTGTGGCACCCTTTGCCCGATAAGCTGGGCGCACACTCGCCCGATGGCACCGCTGGCCCCCACCACGGCGGCTGTTGCCTTCGCCAGATTAATGTCCATGCGCTCAGCCGCCAACCAGGTTGCCTGCACAGCTGTGGCCACGGTGTAGCTGTCACCAGTGGTGACAGGGATGTTCAGCCCCTTGGCGATAGTCACGCCACCATCGCCCACCACCGAGGTGAAGCCACCCAACCCCAGCAAGCGCGCTCCCAGTCTCTGCGCCAATCGGCCGGTCTGGATGACTTTCTTGTAAACCACCGACGGCGGCAACTCCAGGGACCGCTGCGGTGTGAGAGGGCAAGCCACGAACCACCCCTCAATCTCCTTGCCAGTCGCCTGTGAGCGCACGCCAGTGATGTGCGAGACGTAGACCGGTGGAAAGTAACGCGAAAAGAAGTTGATGGCTCCTACCGACAGATAAGTACCCAGCAAGGGAAACTTACGTGAAACGTCCTTTTTGGGATCTACCGGGTGGATGACGAAGGCAAAATTGTCCATCAGTGACGCATTAATTCCCCCATACAATGCGGATACTTTGATTGATGCAATTCATCCGGCCAGCCATGGTGGTCACTCTCCTCAAACAGAACGTTTTTGGTAATGACCTGTCGATCGGGTCGGGCAAAAAGCACCACGTCCGATTCGATTATCCGCGCTGGGTAAACGACGTGGCCGGACCCAATACGACAGTTGTGACCTACACAGGCTCCCAGAACTGGTAGGCCCACCTTCTGTAATTGACCCTTGTGCAGAGTGCGGATGGGTTTTCCCAGCAAATTGAAATCGGTGAACGTATTACCAGCTCCGATGAAGGTATCACGCCCGATGACGCACAATTGCAAACAGGCATTTTGAGCGACCATGGCATTTTCCATCAAAGTCGTCATAAACACAGCCGCACGAAAAGGCAAATAGCAGCCATCACTGACGACGCTGGCCATTACCTGGGCCCCCTGCCCAATCGTGACATTACTGCCGATGACGCTATTGGTGACAACGGCGCCGGCTTCGATCACCACATTGTCGCCAATAATTGCCGGCCCCTGGATGATAGCAGTGGGGTCAATGTGCGCATTCCTTCCTACCTGGACCATAGCTGAACTGGACAAAAACTGCTTACGTTCGACCAGGGATCGGAACAAGATATGCAATAGACGCAGTGGCTGCTCCAGCGATGCTTCAATACGTGCCCCGTGGGCGACGATGCCAAAGGGCGTATTCGCTATAAAGATATGGGCCCAGTTTTCAATAGAAAGCAGAGCTCGCAGGGGTATCTGATAAGCCAGGTCACCAGATCGGTCAGCCATATAGGTTGGGACGTGGTAGTAGCCAATTTCGCGCGACAATGTATCTACAACCACCGGCTCCACCTGATCGGTAAAGCCGTGAGGAAAGTACCACAAATCAGCTACGTAAACATCTCCCTCCCGCCGTATACCCTCTTGCAGACACAAAGCATGATTGACGATGGCCGCGTCGTTGAGCGAGAAGGCAACTTGGCTGGCCTTATTCTCCCAGCTTGCCTTTGCCTTGGCCCTCTCAAGAAACGCGGCCACTAAGTGCTCATCAAAGAATAAGTTGTCTCGGTAAACGAGAAGTTCCTGGTTTGTCGGAAGCTCCTGACCTAACTTTTCTGGGATCTGTGTCAAATGGGTTATTCCTGTTACTTCAATCTCTTGAGAACAATAAGCGCTCAACACGTCCCGTTGGAATAACCAGAGTGGTTTGTTAAGGACACGTAGAGAACGGGCAGGCTCATTAAACGGTGGAATGAGCGTCTCGTCACGAATAATAATTTTAATCATCTGTTGGTCAGATTCAGTAACAACGAAACAAGTTATTGAGTATAAAGGGCAAGCGATCAATCGAGCGGTCGTTTGTCCACTAATATTTTACAGGTTTCAGCACCAGCAGCAATGCACTCCACTTCTTCTACACGAAAACTCTTGCCGCCGCTCAGCCAATGTGCTCCCTCCTGTAAAATCCCGACAGCCGCGTGACAGCATGGCGCCTCTGTCGTGCGGCCCCAGCACACCGGGCAACGCTCGATGACCCAAATGAAGTGCTCTTCGTCTTCCTCCAGCCGGACTACCTGATCCGAGAACTTGTTAAAGGTTTCGGCAAAGGTATTGATGCCGACTTTCATTTTCATACCTAAGGGTAAAAGTCGGAAAGCCAGGTCCGCAATGCCGAGCACAGCACCGAACTCTCTGAGTGCGTACTTAAAAGCAGCCCGCCCAGCTCGGGTGCCCAACCCGCGCCCGCCTCGAGGGCCATACATATCGTCCAAGGCCTGCGTAATAGCCCCGAAATCTTCGAAGCGAAAGCCTTTTTCCAAGTTGTTGGGCGGAAAGTTGTTGACCAGATGCCGAAGCTTGGCAAGTGTCAGCAAAGCGTTAACGCCATTACGCCCCATCACCTCTTCCAGTGCCTGGAGCACAATGCGTCCCATATTATTAGGATAGTAAAACCCGCTTGTCTCTGACAAGTTCTCGGTGGGCATAGCGCAAGGTCCGGTTTTTATGGAGATGCGACGACGAAAGAGTTCATTTGTCAATTTCTTAAAAAAGAGTGAAGCCGTTCATTAAATACCTCTGGCTCATCGAGCATAGGAAAATGGCGCGAATGGGCCATCATCTCGATGCGGGCTCCCGAGACATAACGCTTGATGATAGCTGCCTGATTGGGATTGACCACATTGTCACCGACGCCATTAACACTCATTACCGGGGTATGCAGCACACTCAACTTCGGCCGCAGGTCAACGCGGCGTAATGAGCCAATGCTGGAAAAAAAGGCTTCCAACGTCGTCCTCGATAGATCTTGGATTTGCATATTGTACCATTTGCGCCATTCTCGGGTGATTTTGGGTGAGAAGAGCTTGATTCCCCATCGTAGAGCCATTGGCATTTGCCAGACCACGTAGGCGATCCAGGGACGGCCAGCCAGACGCAAAAAGATGTTCAACGAATCGCCTACCACAGGTGAACCCACCACGACCACTTTGCACACACGCTTAGGCCGGCTCAAGGCCAAACTAAGAGCTACCGTACCTCCCATTGAGTGTCCGACAATTGGAGCTTGCACGATCCCCAGCCGATCCATAAATTGATCAACCAGGTCAACGAAATCGCCAATCAAGTACCGATCACGGCGTTTTCCAGAGTCGCCAAATCCCCAAAAGTCGAGGGCATATAAGCGATAGTTGTGTCCCAGGGCCTCCATCGTGTCGAGCCAGTAGCCCCAAGAGCCTAACCACCCGTGAAGCAGAATTACAGGTTGGCCCTGTCCGTAAGTTTCATAATGTACAATGCCTTGGTCTGTAACGATCGAGCTCATGGGCTGGCCACTGGATAACGAGAAGACTCACTCCTATCGGCGTTTTATCGCTGCTGACTGATTCAGGACATGCTTTACGTTTCCCAAATGCGTTGAATCTCTCTAATGGCTGTGTTGATCAGCCGTCGATGCGCTCTCCGGGGCGGGATACTAACGGCCAACAACAATGGGTCATTGCCGACGCTGAAATAACGACTGACAATCCGGTTGCCTTTGGTGTCGCGAGCCACAATCTCATCCAACGAGATGTGAGTACGCTCGGCAAATTCCTTGAGCCAGGCAGCCACGCCAGCCATCAACTCTTTATCGGCGCTGCGTCCCGCCATTGCCAGTGGCAGCCCGTCAATCGAGGCTACCACAGCCCCACGGAACTGCCCCTCTTGTATTAGCGTTCTCAAAGTCCGTTCCAAGGCCGTCTGCCTTGACGGCTTCCGCTTACGATTAGCCATAGCCCCCAACGCACGCCCCGATTAGCTATATGGATCACTTTGCTTAGGTAGGCCCCTTAGAGAGTGCCTGACCTGTAAAGTACGCTTTGAGGACAAGTCAGCCCCGTTAGTGGTCCACTATGACTCTTCTTCCATAATTTCAAGGATCGAGTAGAGTAATTCCAATAAAACGTTCTTTACTTGCTCTTTGTCTGTGGCCACACAGGGCAGGACCTTTATGTTTGAGTCTATCTTGAGGGCAATACGCAAGTCTTCAGATGACCAAGCATCAGGCAGATCTTGCTTATTGGCGGCTACTACGTAGGGCGTCGGTGCGTAACTACGGAAGATTTCTAAGATGTGCTTGGCTTCTCGGAAGGTCTCAGGCCGGACACTATCAATGAGTACGATAAAACCCAACATCCCTTCCGACAGAATCTCCCACATAAAGTCGAAGCGACGCTGACCCGGTGTGCCAAAGAGATATAGCACCAAATCGTCATCCACCGTGATGCGACCGAAATCCATGGCGACGGTAGTCTCTTCCTTCACGCGTTCGGCTTCGCTACTGATTTTGCGCTCAGTGGATATTACGTCAATTTCACTGATACTGCGGATGAACTCGGTCTTGCCGGCACTGAAAGGGCCTGTGATGACCATCTTGACGGTTTGCATAGATCGACCTGCCTCAGATAATGGCTTTTAGAGCATCGAGAGAATTAGAAATAAGGTACCGGCACTCAGAGTACCTAGCCACAAGTGTATATCGCCTACGGGCGTCCGGCGCAGAGATTAAATACGCTTGATGCGGTCGATCAACCGCTCGACCACGTTACGCTTGACCGCCGGTGGCTTCTCCACCCCACGTCGACGGCTACCAGCTACAGCACTCGATATAGCCATTCCTTCCGGTCGCGTCAGTTCCACCAGCCCGGCTTGCAACATACCATAGACGATCTTGCGGATCTGAAAATCGCCCATATTGTTCGATTGTGCAATCTGCTTGATCGTGTTTCGAGGGTTGATGAACGAAATCACCCGCCACTCCTCCACACTCAGATTGACATTCCGCAAGCGTGCGTCGGGATTGTCGGTGAACCGTAAGGCAATACTGGTCAGGTCGGGCAATTCGTCTTGTAGCCGTTCACTCTCCTGAACACGACGACTGCCCTCCATGATCACATTTTCAAGGCTAATGGGCACAGCAATACGGTCATCTGAAGGCAATATATTCTGATCGAATTGGAATTGACCTTCGTTCCAACTGAATAGTGTATAGACGATGTCCAGCATATAGTTTTTGACGCTTTGGACAATGTCGTCTTGCGTCACATAACCAGCGTTCATTAGAGCCAGGCCAAGCTGTTTGTCGCTGCGCATCTCCGCCCGGGTCTGAATCATCTTTGCCTGCTCAGCAGAAAGCTTGCCCGCTTTGAGAAGCATATCAGCCAAATGACCATCTTCACTGCCCGTATTGGCGTGAATGAGTTTGCCTTCCCTAAAATACAGCCGAGCAGCAGTACCTGCTGAGCGCTGGATGGTCAACAGTCCAGTCTTGCGAGCCAGGTTGACTAAATTGAGGAGCTGTGTGGTGCTAAAGTCGCGCAGATTTCCCTTTAATGCCATCGCTTCTTGTCCTCAGTGCGGAATCTGCAGGCTGGTTGGCCTCAGAGTGATGCCATCCGGGGATATTTCCCGCCGAAACTACCTTGGGTTAAAAAGATATGAATACCTGTGAAAAATTATACGAGGTGCAGGATCGCGTCCAAAACCCCAGCCACCAGATGGGTCAATTATACCCTCTCTCATCTCTTAAGTCAATCTCTTTTAGCACCCTAAAGATCTGAACGATCTCCTTTCGCACCGGAGCCCCCTGACTCTCTAAACCTTAAAACCTGGTGTAATTTATACTATATCACCAGGAGCCACAGAATCACAATAAGAAGATAGTCCCAAGCTCTGAGGTCTTGGCAACCAAGTATTTTTCAGGCGCCGCTCAATCTTGGCAGTTTTGACTAACGCGGGTATCATATACATATACCGTCAGCGGTATGCTTGATTCCATTACAAAGACACCGAATTGAGGATGGAGGCTCAATTGGCACATTCGAAAACTGAAACGCCTTACGTTTGGATAGATACCTCATTGGCCCTGAATGAGATGCTTGTCAGCCTGCGTGACTCACCCACCCTGGCCGTTGACACCGAGTCGGACAGCCTATATGTGTACTTTGAAAAAGTGTGCTTGATCCAATTTTCCATCCCCGGCGTTGACTACCTGGTAGACCCGCTGGCAGTTGACGTGACCCCCGTAGGTGAGATGTTTGCTGATGCACGCTGTGAAAAGATATTCCACGCCGCCGAATACGACATCCTGTGTCTCAAGCGAGATTATGGGTTCACTTTTGTCAACCTGTTCGACACTATGATCGCTGCGCGCGTGCTGGGCTGGAAACGATATGGGCTGGGAGCTATCCTGAAAGACCGTTTTAACGTACGGCCGGACAAACGGATGCAGCGTTACAACTGGGGAATTCGCCCCTTGCCGGAGGAGGCACTGAACTACGCCCGGCTGGACACGCACTTTCTGTTGCCGCTACGTGAACTGCAAGTTCCCGAGTTGCAGGCCAAAAATCGGCTGATTGAGGCTCAGCAGGCATTTCAGCGTCAAACGCGAGTCGAGCCGACGCCCAAGGTTTTCAATCCAAATGATTTCTGGCGCATACGGGGAGCCCGTGACTTACTCCCCATCGAGCAGGCAGTGCTACGCCAGCTCTACATCTTTCGTGACGAATACGCCCGGAAACTCAATCGTCCCCCCTTCAAAGTTATCAATGACGCAACACTTGTCCGGCTGGCCCAGAGCCGCCCCACCGACCTGCGTTCCTTGGGCCGGATCAAAGGCCTCAGCTACCGTATGAGTCATCACGCTGGCAATAGTTTACTAGAGACGATTGCCAAAGGACTCAAAGCGCCCCCCCCTTCTTATCCACATAACCATCGCAATCATCATCCCGGTGACGAGACGTTGGCGCGTTACGAAGCGCTGCGAGCCTGGCGCAAGGATGTGGCCGAGGCACGCAGGGTAGAACCCGACGTGATTCTCCCGAACAGCACTTTAATGGCATTGGCGAAACATGCGCCTCGAACCGCCAAAGCGTTGGCCGAGGTCGAGGATCTCGATGACTGGCAGCGACAGACCTACGGCAAGGATTTGCTGCACGTGCTGCAAGATCAACTCTCCTGATGATTGAAAGGGAAATGCTTCAAGGTTCGATCTTTATTTCACCCAATACTACGTGGTCCCCGATTTTCTGCTGCATAGTCTCGTCTAGAACGGGCAGCCGTTCCAGACTTTCCCAATAGTACAGTCCCACCTGCACTTGGTAACGGCCGGGAGATAGATCCGGTGGGAGCGCTAGTCGGTGTCCGTCGAGGACTGGCTGGTCAGGCGACCAGAAGTTAGTAGGCCACGGGACGACCCAAGTGGGGCGGGCATCAGACTGAGTGACGATGGTTCCATCCGGGCCGACCAGGTGAATGAAGATAGTGTAATCGCGGGAAATACGTGTGGTAAGCTGCCACTGGAGTATGATAGACATTGGAGATGGAGAATTGGAGATCTGAGATTGAGTATTTGAGATTCGGTATTTAGTGAGTCGGATGCCATTAGCGAAGGTCACATCAAACGGGGAAAGAGAAAGATCGTCGGATACGAGAGCGAGGTGACGCCCACTACGACCAAGGGCGCCGACCTGAGCCCAGGTATTGCCGTGAAAGAGGATGACGCCGGGACCAGCGAAAGTTATGGGAAGACGCCTTGTCGGATCAGCGAAGGCGCTGACCGGGTCAACCTCCTCATGCGCTCCTGGGGCACTTCTAAGGACGGTCAGGCCGATGTTGAAGCGTGGCCCCAAATCCCAGGGGAGCGTCTTGGTGACGATGATCTCACCGGGCTGCCACTGTGACAGCGGATACCAGAGGGGAACGACCATCGGACGTTGTGAGGTATCTTCGATGAGGGCCCCATCCTCACTGAAGATAAAAGGCCACAGTCGAAGATTGTCGGGGAGCGGGGTTAGCACTTGCCAATACAGCCGCAGAGAGGTCTCTCTCCATTTTGGATCGTCCACCACGTCATACCCTAAAAAACGTAGCCGGTTGTCGAACTCAATCATTGCCGGATATTGCGGCCGGGCATCTTGCACGCGCGCAAAATCGTAGAAGGCATTGGGTAGAGCTTGCTCTTTACCCCCCGTCCCCTGCCCCCTTTTCAACAACAGGTACCCATCTGCTGCATCTACCACCTCAAATTCGCCCGACTCAACCAGGGCGTCGAAGGTCGCTCGCACGTCGTTGGGATGAACGTCGGTGCGACTCGCCACATCGAGCAGCACGTAGTCAGCGTCGGCGACAGTGGGAAAGATGTAGATTTTCTCCCGATGAGCCAGATGGGGATGCAGTGGCGGGGTAGTGGAAAGGGGAGCATTAGGAGGGATCTGGGCGGCAAAGCGAGCCAGCAACTGATAATGGGGCGTGCGCTGTGGCCAAACGAAGTCGCGAGCCAGAGGCGTCCAGCCGCGCACATAATGATAGCCCAGGGACCAGGCCAGCAGCCATACAGTTATAAACGTCGTAGCGTGGTAACGCCGCAGGCTCAATCGGGATAATCCGCTGAATCTGCTTCTCCACTTGTGAATCCCCTTACATCTAAAAAGGCGTAGGGGTAATAATCCATTGACATTGCTTAATCCCCGCACAAGCCGCTGGAAGCCGTAAATGGCGGCGATGATGAAAACTGGGGCCAAGGGAGCCGAGTAGTGTTGCTCGCCAGAGTATTGACCGGGGAAATTGCTCAGAGTGTTTGCGACCAGCACTGGCAGCCCCAGCAGCAAGTATTCGGGCGCCAACAGTGCAAGCCAACCGACCGAGGCAAACAGGCCGACCAGATAACGCAACCTGTCTGGTTCGCGCAACAGAGCCAGCGTATTTCCCGGGTGAGCCAAAAGCCCGGCCAACCCGTTCCCCAAGCCGGCGTAGCGGCTGGACAAGTAGATCGGCCCCTCAGTACCATAAACCTGGCGGGCCAATGGTGCAACGATGAGGAATGTTGCTACATAAAACCAGGCCAGGCTGACGACCATCAGCGCCAGGCCGTGCAGTCGTCGCCCAGTCAACAGGAAATCAAGGAGTGAGAAGATCAGGGAATGAGGAAATTTCACACTCTGAAGCCCTGATTTCCTGATATCTGATTCCTCAGCCCTTGATCCCCTATTCCCTGGAGCGAAGAAAAGGTACAGACCCAGCATAAAGGTGAGGGTGGGCAGATTTTCTTTGACCAGCATGGCGACGATCGCCCAGGCCCACATGGTCCGGTACCTGCGCTGTGTGGCGTACCAGAAGGCAAAGAGGAGGGGGGCGACGACGAATGGATCGGCATGAAAGTCGGCAACGTTGGCAGCCTGCAAGGCGGGGAACATCAAATAAGCGACGACGAAGGCAAAGGGCAGCCATTGAGATTTGATCGAGGTGAATGCCTCTCGCGCAATCCAATACACCGGCAACGCACCTAGTGCCAGGGCGACTGTTTGGACGATGAGAATGGCACGCACGTCGTCCCACAGATAATAGACGAAGGCGATGGGAACGATGATTGGCTCAAAGTGCTCGGCTGTGCGAGGCACCTGCCGATCGTCGAGGGTGCGCTCCAGGAAATGGCCGTGGAGCGTGTTCCACATTGGCTGGTCAATATAGGAGAGATCTGCTGCGAAGGTATTGAAGGTTGCGTGTCGTTGTAGAGTATAAGCAGAGAAGAAAACAATGTAGGCCAGGATCAGGAACCAGAGTAGAATGTTGGGAGTAGAGATACCAGAAGAAAAGCGGGAAATTGTCTTCATAGTGGGGTCAAAAATCCTATCCGTCTCGGCCATCCTCTGCTGTCTCAGTTATGTGAGATAAAGGACCTTCATTCCTTCCTTATTCGTAACTGCTCAGCCACCCTTGCGAAGGTTAAGAATAACTTTGCCAATAGGGCAATTTTCGGTAGACCAAGGCATTCTTGCTCTGAAAATTCTCACTAAACCTTCGCAAGGATTATCTGGCCTGAGTAGCAACCCTTATTCTTCGATGATACCACACTCCTACATCAGTGACAACTTGTTCACCTACCGCCCTCATCTCAAGTGTCGTCCTAATGTTACGGCAGGCCAAGGCCATCCCAGACCACCGCACGCATAGTTCAGATGGAAGCCATGGAAATACGCCGGTGGCAAGGTCGGAAGATGCGCCACGCCCTTTCACTGCCGCCGGTGGATGCCAATACTCTACAGCACTTGCATGACGACCTGGAGGGCGGATAATCGAGCGACAAGATATTATCCAGCTTGGCGCTAATGCTGTCGGCCTTATTGTGCGGCGCGATCGTGGGTCCGAAAAAAGCGAATGCCCGGTAAAACTGGCGCTATCCGCCTCAGTGCCAGAAGATGGGCCAGACAAGCAGCATCCCTATTGCCAGCACGCTGTGCGCGAGCATCACACCCCAGATTGAGCCGGTCCGATTGACGCACCAACCGAAAAAGAGGCCGACCAAGCCGATAAAAAATACATAGCCTAACGACAGCGAACTGATATACATGAGGGCAAATAAGGCGCTACTGAAAAGCACATCACCGCGCCCGAATATCTCGTGGCCAACCTGTTGCAACATGCCGCGAAAAACAATCTCTTCCGTGAAGCCGGTAAAGATTGTTAGAAGGCCCGCAGCGATAACCATCTTATGCCAGTCGAACCTGGCCACGAGTGGCTGTGGCTTTAGAATAAGAAATGCAGCGATGCTCAGCGGTATCCCACTTAGAGCAATGGCTATCTGCAGCCGCCACGAAGATGGGCGCAGGTTTAGAGTCGTCCAGGATAGATCAAGTAGCTGCGCCGTTAAAGCCGCCGCCAGCAACCATGGTACACCAACCATGGCGTACCAGTAATATTGGGGTATCTCTTTGATGGATACGGTTAAACTGAGGATACGTAGGAGTGGCATCAGCGCCAGCACCGGCAGTGCACGCCGCTGTAGGGCTTGCCCTCTAATTGCATAATGGCTTAGCAGCCCCAGGACCAAGATGGCGTGGCATGCAATGCCCAGGGCAGCCCCCATAACAGCCAATAGCATCTCGGACATTCCGATGAGGACCATGTAGGCAGGTATTACAACGGTCGGTGAGGCAAAAGCGATATGTTTGCTGCTCGTTGAGATAAATCTTCTATATGTTGAATTATGCACCAATTTGTCCCCTGTATTTAGCTGCCCGACCAGTGCCTCTGCCGCGTGGTTAACACGGGCTAAATCAGGCCAAAAAGATCCAAGAAACGCATGGTAATGATGAGGCCAAACGCCAATAGCAGCGGGAGGATGGCGATATTCAGCGTCTGAGACCACACTCTGAACCTTGGACCGCCAAAGGCTCGCCTTAGTTCTTTTAGGGCCAGTAGAACGGTGAGTAACAAAACGACGATTGCACCAAGGGTCGCTGAGCGAGCGTCGAAGCTATTTGAGGTGATGGTTGTTGCGATCAGGTTTGTGACGATTGCTGTCATGGCTTTCCGATCCTATCTTGCGCCACACGGCCGATTCGTGCTGGATAGTATTGTAGATGCAAGAGCAAACTCCCCGTCCCAGCTAGCTTACCCCTGTCCGGGACATTCCTTGTGGTTTCATGTCCCTTATTTGCAGAATTACACCAGCCATACTAAGGCCAATTAACACCGCGAGACCCCACTTGGGCGACCACAACCCACTGTATAACATAATCTCGACCACAAGTGCGTCAAGTGCAAAACTCAGGGCAACCGCCAGCGTCCATTCGGTTAAGCCATTCCTGAGGTGTAACAGACGTACGAACGCCATACCCGGGCAGACTAGAAGGAACCATAAGGCCAGCACAGGACGTAATGGCGACGTAATACCCGTCATGGTGAGAAGACCAACTACAAGTGCAGAAATAAGTATGAGGATGGGCCAAAACCCGGACACGCGCATCATTTGTTGCCTCCATGATCATCATTGGCTAAAGCGAATATAATGGCATCTTCATTAGCGTAGATGACCCGAAACCTATTTGATTTAGCCACGTTATCCACGAAACGTTCCCACGCCAGATATGGCACCCCATAAAACAATTGGGCATATGCTTTCTGGCTGCGGGAGAGAATGAAGTAGCTGTGCGCATAGTTCTTGTTCTTCATCAGGTGCGCAATTGCGTCAACATCGCCAACCAAGACTTCGTCCTTCACCGGCATGTAATCGTATTTCTCGTAATCACGAAACTTCCAGGGAAGATTATACGAAGACGCCACCAGGAGAGAACCGGGTTCAGCAATGCTGTATAAGTATTTGACCGCATCAACCTCATTGGATGTAAAGTAATCCATACGTTCGTTGCCGTAGCGGGTAATGAGGAAGCCGCCGAGTAAAGCCACACTTGTCAAACCGATCACACCTGTGGTACGCCAGGACTTGCCAAGTATTGGTGTGGTGTAGAATAAGGCAGCGATAAAGAAAGCCATAAATGGGAGTGCAAAGAGATAAACTCGCAGAAGTAACTCCCCGCCATAGCTTTGAAATGCCCAAAAGGGGAACGGCGTAATCGCCAGGAGAGCCAGAGTCAGATCCCGGTGACCTTTGCGCACGCGGCGCAGGCCGCCCAGAAAGGCCAGCCCCCAAGTAACTAAAGTCAGGAGCAGGCGCATGTAAATGACAATGCGGTGTTCCAAACTTCCTTGTATCCGGCCGGTCACATTGGCATTGACGGTAGCACCAACCTGACCAAAGTCGCCTGTTATCATGTAAAGATGACCTGCCAGAAAAACCACAGTCATGTAACTGAGCCAGCTCAGCAAGATGACCGCCATCAGAACGGGTAGGCCCTGCAACGAGATACGCTTAAAAACGACCAGCAGTGCTACGGCGGCCAATAGAAAGAAAGGGGTGAGTTGATGACTGGAGACAATTGTTGCAAACAGGATCACCACGATCGCCAATAGCCCTGCCCGTTGCCCGGATGAACTCGCCGTGTTGGGCACATCCACTGGTGTCGACCAATGATATGCAATGTTCAACAAGCGCGACAAGATCCCAAAACCTTGCCAGCGCGGCGCCAGAGAATCTGGTTGTCTCGTGGCTGCTTTGAACCACTTAAGGAGAATACCCACAACAACCAGAAACAGAAAGTAATTGAAGGCCTGCGGTGCGAAGTAATCCTGACCGATCCAGTTCAGTAAATAAAAGAACCACACCCCCAGCCATACCAGACGCTTATCGTTCGTGGCCGAACTCAAGATCATGAGCAGCGGTCCCAGGTAGAGCAGGCTAAAGAAAACCGGTGCCCACATCAAAAACGGGGTTGTATCTTGAAGCCCGGTAATTTGTGTCACGAAAGCGCTTAAGATGAAGAATCCGGGCCAGCTAAAGCGCGCGTCCAACGTGGGATCGACATGGCCAGTGCGCATAACATATTCCGTAAAGCCAACGTGCAGCCAGGCGACTGCAAATCGCGGTGTCTCCTCGACCAGAGCCGTAATCCCGTAGAGCATAAAAACTAGCGCCGTCAGATGTAGCAAAAGAACGGGCACACGCAGCGGTTGTTGGCGCAGCGCGAGACAAAAACTGATTGTCAGCAGTGCCAAAGCAATAAAGGCCAGCGGAGGCAATACCGAGATCAAGCCCAGATCGGTCATGCGTTGGATATCGGTCCCTTTGAGCGATATGAGCCACACAACACTAGCACACAGAGCGAGAAAAACAGGCCCAATTGTTGCCAACCACATTGCTCTAGCGGATTTGTTCAATGGTACGTCGATGATAGAGAATTGCCTGATTCGACCCAATATTGTCATTCTTAAAACTAAGCCCCGACATTAAGAAGCATCTTGTCCGAAACTCGAATACTCACAATCAAATTCGCGTCACAAAACGACATCTTAAATAGGCAACTAAAGTCGTCACTGCCAGTAATTTCCTGGAGACGCTCTTACTCACTCAGGGAGATATGGCTGCGTTATAGTGAGCAAGGATGCGGGATGCAGATAACGCCGCGCCATAAATGGCGACCTCGTCTATCGAGCCGTTAAAGTAGTGGCTTGAAGAGGAACCTGTCCGTCCGATAGCTAAGATCCCGGTACCCGAATTGAGCGCACCATTGGCCGTACCCGTGGCTACGCTCACCCCATTCACATACAAGGTGGGGGTGCTACCACTACGCGTCAGGACTAGATAATCCCAACCATTGAGGGTGGGTGTACCCGAATCTGTCACGTCAAAGCTCTTTCCCCCGATGTAGACGGTTCCCCGCCAGACATTACCCGAAGTGACACTGAGCCGATATTGCCAGGTGCTGTAACCGCTCGTTCCTCCCTTGTGGACCACCGCCCGACTCACCCCATCCAAGCTGGCGAGCTTGGCCCAGGCCTCCAGGGTGAAATCGCCCGTTATATTGAGGTTCGCGTTGTCGGTGATGTTGATATACGCGTACGACCCGTTAAACGTCATAGCCGTGTCACTATCACCAACCAATGCGCCCGCGGCGCCCAGCGTAACACCACCCTTGATTGTGCCGGGGTTGCCATCTACGCTGTCGGCAGCAGTCGTGCCGCTCAACTCGCCCAGCCGCCAGTAGCTCACCGGGTTGTCGGCTAAAACCGCAGACTGGTAAGACGAAACCGCTGACGTACCCACCGGTGTCGGCGTCGGTGTATCGGTCGGCACGGGAATAGGTGTATTCGTCGGCGTCGGCGTGTCGGTCGGCACGGGAATAGGTGTATTCGTCGGCGTCGGGGTTAGGGTACCCGAACCCAGGTCAATCACATTATGGAAGTAGTATCCGGCGCGAGTATCTGCGGCCGCCACAAGCAGCCCAGTGGTGCTGTTGAGATTTTGCTTGGTTGAAGTGGGATCATACAGACCCGTATAGGTACTGCTCTGGATAAACGGCAGGCCCTTTCCATCGGGGAAGGAGATGTTGTCCAGGCTGGTCTGTTTGTAGTAAATGGCCGTGAGCGCCTTGCCCGAGTTGATCGTCCCGCCACCTATCGGTGTCGCAGCAAACACATAGAGCATACGATGCTCTTCATCAATCAAGACAATCGGCCGTGTATGATCGTCCCCCACCCGGCCAAAGACATAGTTGGTCCAGTTATCATCTTGTCCCAAAACCAGTAGAAAGATCAACGGCGCGTGCGGGTTGGGATTCGGCAGATCGTTGAGCGAGGTTTTGACGATGGCGAAGACTCGACCACTCGCATCGGCCGCCAACTGCTTGAGATTGAGATGATCGTCGGCATTCTTCGGCCCTTGGATGGCTGTCCGGCTAGCTTGCCACACGTTGTCCGGGTCGCTGTCCAGGTGGACGGCAAAGTACATCGCGTCATCGATCTGGTTGCTCCACATCACTCCAATTTTTGACTCGAACGCAATCACGGCTGAGATGTCATCCGCGCTCACAGACGTGCCCTTCACGGGGGGAATAAAAGGCGTACCCCAAGACAAATCGTTTCCCGTCGATCGATTGACGTAGACCTTGCTCCCTTGAGTATAAGTCACCCACAGCTTGCCCGTGGTATCTTTGTCTAACACGATGGCTTCCATGCCGGCGCTGGATATCGTCACGGGAAAGCCTGAGTCGAGTATGTAGCGTTTGGTCGCCGCATCATAGCCAAAACGCAAAATACGGGCGCTATCGCCGCTGGCAGAGTTGCTTGGCCCGGCTGTAGCCACATAGAGGTGAGTGCCGTCCCAAAGCGTGTCAGCATGCGAGTTATTACGCTCGTCTATGAGCGTACCCGTATCGCTCCAGGACTGAGTTGTCCAATTGAAGCGGTAAATATGGTACTCCCCGCTGCTGCGGTTAAAAAGACTGCCCCACCAGAGACCATCGTTGAACCACAGCTTGCTCTGCGGCTTCTCGCCGGTTGGGTGGCTCACACCACTGGCGTACCAGTAAAAGTCACGGTAGCCAACATCCCCAGTGCCTTGGGCAAGAGATGTCCTTGCCACACCAAGGCCAAGTATGGTTACCATGCCAAGGATGAGGACGATCCAGCGGTTAATCCGATGGCGTACGATTCGATACTTAGGTAAAGTTGATGTTCTCATGGGCCTTTTCCATTTCCGTCGATGTATGGATGTACCGTTTTGTAGAGATCCGGCAGCGACACCGGGTATGGATGGCGAATCTCGTAGGCCGACCGACCCGCAAAGGCTTGCGATAGCAAACGCAATTCTTGTTCGCTGGCTGTTTCCAAGAGGTGATTCTTACGCCCCGGAAAAGCGAAACGAAATTGATGGTAAGCGTTCAGCAAGTGGCGCCGCTCGTAAGCCAGTGAGGCAAGCATGCGGCGGGCAATCTCCACAGTTTGAACGGGCAAAACGTGCGTTTCACCTGGTGCTAAAGTGGCCAGAAACAGCCGATCGAGTTTAGCCGGCCCTTGCCAAATGCGATCACGGAACAGGATCTCCGGTGCGGACCTGGATTGCCCCAACAGAGGCACGCCGCCCTCAAGGCTGAGCCGGTGCAGCCATTGAGCTGGCAAGCCGCGGCCGCGTAGCGCAACCGGTAGGGCGTGATATAGCCGCTGATAGAGGCGTACTAGCCGAATGCGATGGCGATCAGTTGTCCGAATCCGGGCCCAGTACTGGGGCAGATAGCGGAAGTGCCAGCTCCATACCTGGGTCATTCCTGATAGTCCCCACATGATGCCGTCGGTTGGAGAAACAATCGTCCATTCGTCAGCGAGATAGTGGGCACCAGCAGCCATGAAGGGCAAGAGCGTTTCGGTTTTGCCACCTTTCTCCCAACCCGTCACCAAAATGCCCTGATCTTCGTATACAAAGGCAGAGGAATGGAGCAGCACATAGCCCTTGCGCAGCAGCCGTAGTCCGAGGATGGGCACCAGGTGCGGGATTACGCTCACGCCACGCTCGCAAACTAATTCGCAGCGATCACCAAGCCTATCGAAGTCAATTTGGGTACGGTAACCCAAATTGTCTAAGCAGTAGAAGCTGTCACCGTCGAAGGCAGCCTCGTTCAGCCCTATGTAACGGAGATCATTGGTCTTGGTGAGATGGTCTGTGAAGGTGATGCAAATATCGGGCTCATCCGACGAGCTACCCTGCGACTGACCCAAGATTCGCACAAGTGACTTGACCGCTGATGGCGGCGCGCCGATCAATCTAATGGTGACCAGACCATGCACGCTATGGTCAACCACCTGGCCGTTACTCGTTGGTTCTCCAGGTGCACCTACTACCGTCTCATTTGCTGGAACTAATTTACTTAAAGGCATTGCACTACAACCTCAATATTATTTGCCACCCAGGCCTCGTTGCAGGCACGGGCAGGAGATTGGGTGAGGTAGACGGCCATACACCGCAACCAGTATAACAGAAGCATAGCCCGTTGGCCGGCATCGTCGTTGGGTAAGGGCAACTCGGTCAAATCGAGCAGGGCACGTTCATCGGGCGACCAACCAGCGCCCTTCAGCAAGGCCCGCACCGTGTCACCCGGCTCACGGTGCTGCGCCAGCAATTTACGCCTCTGCACCAACAAATGCAACACATCGTGCATAGGCAATTCGCTTGGTTCGGCCCGGTCCCAATCCACGATCCCGCTCAATGACGCACCGTCAGCCGTTACCAACAGATTGCTGGCCCAGAAATCCCCGTGAATCCAGCTCACGCTGAGGGTCCGTCCGGCGAGCGCGCCGCGGAGTTCTGTCGCCAAACGTTCAATGCTAGCCTTCCTGTGAGCAGCATAAGGTTGTTTCAGGTTCAAACGGCCAATGAGGCGAAGCGGCTGGTCGATCCAACGTTCCAGCATACTCTCATCAACCACGGTCGTAGCTGCCGTGAGGCGGTGGAACTGCACAATCGCAGTTGCAGCGGCGCGGTGCAGTCGATCACTGGCGATCGGATCATACATAAGCGAGCGCGCTTCGCAGCCCGGAAGTGCCCGTTCAACGAAATAGGCCTGACCGGCGATCTCGCCTTGTGCCAGCGGCGCCGGTAATAGGGCGTGCCAACTGTCCAGACGTGAGTCGGCCCGCAGGCTCGTCAGTATTGTTTGTTGCTGCTGTAAACTGACCGCTCCGGCGTCAGTTTGGGGTAGTTTCAGAACAACTGCTGGCGGCCAGGCGGGCGGACCAACGCCGATCACAACCACATCTGTAAGTGTCCACTCAACGCGGCGGATCCGCCATGTGGTGGGCGGCGGCAGGGACGGTTGGGGCGGGATGGTGGTTAAAATGGCGGGAACGAGGTCACAAGCCCGAATCAGGTCACGCCGGTTGGCCCAACGACGCCACGATTTACCAAGGCGTGGCAGTAGACGTAGCCCAATGCTGGCATTGAGGACAGGTGTCATGATGATGCCCTCAGCAAAGGGCGTAGGATGCTGCCGACAATCGGCCACTTACTCAGTTCGGGAAATATTTTGTCGATCTGCAACGAATGCCAGCCGGCCGACAGCACTGCCAGGCTCGCTGCCGCCCCCAGGGGCAGTGCAATCCAGATGCTGACAGGTAACACAGTTGCCTGAAGACCTAACAGAAGCAGCGCCATCCCAAACAAAGCACCGTAAGTCAGCCAATATTGGCGTCTGAACAAAGAAATGCCAGTATAATGCCATAAGCCGAATTGCTTTAACAGGTTGTGAACGATCAGGGTGCTGGTCGTACCGATTGCCGCGCCCAATGCCCCCCAACGTGGAACAAGTAGTAGATTAATGGCGACATTCAGAACAGCAGCGCCTATATCAATGGCAACCGTGTAACGTAATTGCTTATAAACCTTCAGCGTCAGGCCATTGAAACCGAGTGTGGTGTGGAAAAAGTAGCCGAGCGAAAGCAATGCCATGATCGGCACCGAACCGGAGTATCGCGCTCCGTAAATTCCAGCCGTCAGGGAACGAGCAAAGCTAAAGGTCAGGATAAATACTGGAAAGGACAGGATTGTCATCCATATGGCTGTTTGCCAGTATAGGTCAGCCAGTTCAGCGTGTTCGTCACGAGCGTATAGACGGGCAGCTAAAGGCATATAGAGCAGGGCAAAGGTCAGAATCACTCCCTGGTTCAGACGTGCCATTGGGAGCACGGCTCGGAAATTGGCCACCGCCTCAGTGTTTTGGAAATAGCCCAGCAGCAGGGCATCGGATGACTCCATCAGTAGCCACACCAGTACCGAAGCCAACAGGGGCAGGGCAAAGCTGAAGATTTCACGAGCCGGGTAAGTGAATTGGCGTGGATGCCACTCCGGCAGTAATCCTTGATCGCGCAGTGTTTGCCCGAACATCCAGATGTATAAAAGCACCCCGACAAGGCTAATCGCTAAATAGCCCAGCGCCAAAACTACGACATTAGCCCGCAACACTGTTAACAAGAGCACCAGTCCTAGCCTGAGGCTGGGCGTCAGGATCGACTGGCGAAAGAAGATGACGCGCGGGCTGGCAAGAGCTGCAAACAGGTTGGTGAACAGCCCGTCCAAAGCATCAAGTGGGATCAACAGAGCCAGAATCAACAAGAGTCTAAGCGCTTGTGGGTCGTCAGTCGGTTTCAGGTGAAAGAGATTCAGGCCCAGGTTGATACCGGCAACGATCAGCATTCCCAATCCGAGCACCACGCCGAAGGCCAGAACGATACTGCCGAATATAGCTCGATACTGTTTGTGTTCGCGATACAGCGGTACAAAGCGCGAGAGTGTGTCCGGCAACCCGAACATGGCAATCCCTTTGAATAATAGAGCCACAGATAAGGCATAGCTAAAGGCACCATAGTCGGCTTTTGACAGGTAACGTACCAGGAGAATCTGGGAACCCAGGTCCAGTCCCTGGGCCAACAGCTTGCCGACCAGCAACAAACTGGAGCCGCGGATATGATGGGCGGTGGCGCTGTGAGAGATTAATCGGAGTGGGCTTGTCTCCGCAGACGCTAATGGCTGGGTCGGGTTCATACTTTGTTCTTTCTCCACAAGGCAGCCTGTCGCTGCCAGATACGGTTAACCACATCGGCACAAACGTCAGTCACGGCACGGGAACCATCCACAATTTGAAGTTGAGGAACAGAGTGCCGGAGGGCCAGAAAGTCTTGTCGCTCAGATTCCAGATGCGCCGGGCTGTGTTCGCCCTTGCGCGTATACATCACTGTGCCAGGTACATCCAAAACCAAAACGAGATTGGGTGCGGGGAGGGCATGGGCACGCACCCAACGCGATCCACGCATCAGCCAGGTGAGCTGTTCGCGTGCCGGCAGCAGAGCATCATAGGTATAGCGATCGAAGATCACCAGCCGCCCCAATACCCGATGATATTGGGCGACGAGGTAATGCCACCAAAGAGTAAAAAGGAAAATTGGAGCCCGAAGTCCCGGCAGGCGCAGACGGGAGACGTGCGGAACGCGTTCTTCGCTCAAGCCCATATATAGCGTGCAGGTGGGAAAGTAGAATGTGTTCTGAATAGCGGTAACCAACGTCGATTTGCCCGCCCCATCCGGTCCGAGCAGGGCAACGCTCAGACCGCGACAGCGCAACGGGACCGACATTTTGTCCATTAGCTGCCAGGCACGATGAACAGACGTTCGCCACCAGATACTGAGTGGACGTAGCCGCCGCCATGCCGCCGACAAAGCAGGACTGAAGAGTGCCAGGGTAGCCCAATCGCTCTGCCGCACACAAGCCACCAGGCGCGCCGCATTCCATCCGGCCGGGCAGGCTTTTTCCACGACTTTAGCCAGCGGGCCATCTGAGCGGGCTTGAACGACCAGTTCCTGTAAACGGACCCTGTCCTGTGGGACAACCATCTGTTTGTCCAGCAAACAGTGCAACAGCAATGTCCAGAAGGCATCTTCGGGAGCCAATACATAAATGGCCCCTAAACGTTGGCGTCGGGCTAAACAACCGGCCTCAGCTTGGGTTTGTAGGGCGTAATGGGGTCCGTAAGCCAGCTCGCTGAGAATGTGTAGCCTGATCCAACGGCCAGTGGGCACATGGTAGCTGAGCCAGGTATTGCGCGAACCAGCCAGCCCCAGTGTTAACTGCACAAATTTAAGTGCGGCCAATGCCTGGTGTGCCCTGGCCATATCGGCACGGTCGATGAGAAGTTTAATTTCACCAACCGGCGTCTCCAGGTTGTCTTCACCTGGGAAGATGCACCAGCGCACCCCTTCTCGCTCAAACATCACAAACAAGGATTCCAGCAGTGGATGAAGCATTGGCTAGAGCTCTCGGACCACGTTGGTTGAGATAATCGGCCGCAAGATGGGCCGTAACTGTGTCAACATAATTACCACGGCAACCAGAGTCTGACTGACTAACCAGGCAATGCCAATTCCAGCAATGCCGTCACTCGGCAACAAAGCATAGCCCAACATAAGCACCAGAACGCATAACGTCGCCTGTACAAAGATGATCCCGCTAATGCGTCTCTGCACACGAGCAAAACTGAGATAGAGAGTATTGATACTGTACGGAATGACGGCCACTGCCAGCAGACGAAGCAGTGTCACGCCCTTGGCAGCATAAGTAGTCCCAAAGATACGCAAGATATAGGGGGCCCCAATGAGTGTCATCAGGCTCAGCGGCCCCAGCCATCGCATCATCTGGATCAGCGTATGGCGACCGTAGAGGGTGAGGTTTTTCTCATCGGCCGCACCCTCGACCGCCAGTGAGGTCCCCATATTCAGTGCTACAAGCTGAAGCGAATTGGCAATGGTCCAGGCCACGTAAAAATGGGCGTTGGTACTGGCACCCGCGTAACTAACTACCAGAATGGGTAGCAACGTAGTGGACATCAAATCGAATAAATAGCCAAGATAATTAGCGGCCGCGAACTTGATTATTTGCGATGGCCCAATCGGGACGGTCTGGCTTTTAGCGGTCGCCGCGTGTTTCGGGATGAAAGTGCGAAAGATCAGACGATTCACTGGCAGCGTCAACACTGCAGCCGGGATTGTCCACGAGGCGAAGATACCATACTGTGGAAATGATGTAGCAAAGGAAACCAGTAGGGCAATCTTCAAAACTGAGAAAATCGTGTTCTCAATCGGGACCCAGATAGTTTGTCGTAAGCCTGTTAGTGCACTGTCTTGCAAGGCAAAGATACCCCAGACCATGGTCGCCACGATAAGGCCCAACTGGAATGGTGGACTCGTTTTGACTAAATCACTTGTTGGCAACCATAGATTAAGTCCACCGATGAATAAGACGCTTACCACTAACGCCACAACCAGGCTGGTCAGGTAAGAGTAACCAATGAATCGGGTTGCCGCTCGTCCAAGAATCGGGATGAATTGGGTCAGCGCATCTGTCAAATTGAGTTGTGCCAGACCAGATAGGAACATGATAGCCGAGATTGCTGCTGCGTTTAGTCCTACCTGGTAGGCGGTATAGTGGCGGGCAGCTAGCCACCAATAAATAACACCCAGCCCAGACGTGATAGCGCTACCGAGCATCAATGCGTAAGCGTTACGATATAGCGGTGTGCGCAGATGTATAACGAAGTGAGCTACCAAAGCATTCTTAAAAATCAACTTATCAACCATACTCTATATCGGACTGCTTACAAAGAAGCTAATAGAAGTTAGACAAGATTATCTTGTGTAAACAAATTGGTGTGCCACCCTTACAGGCTTAGTCGACGAACCACGTCCAGGTTGGCGCAGCGCTATATGTGAGTGTAATCGTCTGCCCGGCCAGGATGCGGAAGCTACCACTGACCAGACCAGTTACACTGTCGTTGATGGCAATGGCCGTTACTATACCACCATTTACATAAACTGTGGCTGGTGCGTGATAAGGGTTGGTGAATGCTGTGCCGTTGTTAGGCATGGGCGGTGGCCCTATGACACCGCCCCCGATACTATCTATCTCAATCTCGGAACAGGTAGAGCCAACATAGTATTGTGCACTAGCCACGTTATTGATGTGATTGCTGCTGCACTTGGTTTTTACGATGTTGTTTTCCAGGTTGATACCGTAACGATAGCGGATTGGCCCGCCGAGTGTAAAAACCTTGTTGCCGACGATGGTTAACTTGCTGATTCCCGCAGGAACGCTCGTTGCAACGTAGATACCATCATATGTGTTGTCTGACTGCAAGTTGTCGCCCAGAATGGAATTGTTGGCAATCAGTATGTGGCTCCAAGGCCTCGAGTCTACGTAGGTTGTACGTGTTATATGTATCCCGTGTCGGCGGTTTGCATTCAAATCGTTGGCTGCAATAATCAAGCCATAGGGAGTTTGCTTCACCTGTATACCGGCGGAGTTGTTTCCAAAGATGTCATTATTGATCACCCTTATTCCACCGTTATTTATCACCACCCCGTAATCGCAATCGTGGATGTAGCTCTCTGAAACAGTATGGTCTATTCCTTTGATGTCCAGATACACCCCGGTATCACCACAGTGGGTAATTCTACACCCGACGATTCGATCTTGGCTGGCTTCATTCGCCATTTCAGCAGAGCCAATGCGTAAACCGTGGGTTTGGCAATTGTGGATGTATAGATTCTCGAATGTCGAGTAATATGCGGTTGTAGCAATACCTTCCTGTCCCTTCGGGTTGTTTGTCCTGTTGCCATCTATGCCAAAGTTTGCCAGATAAACCCGACCAAAGGCGTAAGCGCCGGAGACCCCGACAGATGCGTCAATCATGACGGGTTTATTAACGCCATTGCTCAGCTTGAGCGTTGAAACATACATCCCTGCCCCCATGATATTGACGCCGTCTTTCAGCATGAGTGAGCCTGTCTTGAGCAGGTATGTGCCAGCGGGAATAAATACATACCCACCGCCAAGCTGGTAACAATCATTAATAGCAGCTTGAATCGCGGGTTGGTCGTCAGCGATGCCATCACCGGTAGCGTTATAGGGCGCAGCCTTCACGTTTAAAGCCAACGCATTGAGACGTACTTCAAGTTGCCTGTCATTCGTATTCCATATAAGCCGTCCACTGTTAGGTGTGTGACTGGCCAAGACTTCTTGGATTGCCATTGTGTCCTCTCTCTAGCCACCAGTAGCGTGCATTATGAGCGGCAAATATGTTGCGTACCAGTCGCTGAGTTGTCTGTATGGGATCTCAAGATCAGCAAAGGTAAGATCAATCTGCCCCCAAGAAGTAAACAGTTCGCTCTCGCCCTCAGGCATTTTAAGGTTCTCATGCTGTGAAAACGCTATGGTCATGACTGCACCAATACTTGCAGCCACCCACTTGAGAAAGTTCCGACGGGACAGCTTCGTTGGGGTTACCTGCGTGTTCATCGAACCAGCCACTCGGCTACAAGTGTGCATTACGTTTCAACAGCGTGGCTGATCGGCGTACCAAGCGCCAGCTCTTTGTTCGTGCTCGTTCTCGCATAGGGGCGACGGGCAGACCACGGCCCATGAGCAATCTGGCGAAGTGCTCGACATCCGTGCTCGAATAGATCGCAATCCGGGCCAGGGCAAAGCGATCATCTGCTGGCGTACTTACGCCGTGCTTGACAGCGCAGGCGGATGAGTAGCCTGCTTGCTGCACTATCCGGCGCACCGCAGAGCTGTAATAGCCATGCGGGTAAGCAAAGGTCAAAACCGGCTGGCCAAGCCGCTGTTCCAGGACTGCCTTGCTATGCATGATTTCCTCGCGCGCTTCGGCTAAGGGTAGGGTGTCAAGTTGAGGGTGACTGTGACTGTGCGCCCCACACTCGATGCCGTTAGTATTTATCTCGTCAATTTGCTCCCAGGTCAGCATAGGCCGTTCGCCTTCACCTTCGCAGCGTAACCAACGGCTCGTGCCGCCGACGAATCCAGTTACGACATATAGCGTCGCGGCAAAGCCATAACCCTTCAGTACGGGAAAGGCATTTGTGTAGAAATCGGCCAAGCCGTCGTCGAAAGTAATGACCATAGGGCGCTCCGGCAGGCGGCGGCGGCCGTCGGCGCTGCTCCGGGTAAATTGGCTCACCGTGATCGGTGTGTAACCGTTGTCATGCAAGAATGCCATGTGGGCGGCAAACACCTCCGGGCTGATCGCATAACGTCTGAAGCGTGGAGCAACCTGCTGCGCAACGCTATGGTACAAAAGAATGGGAACCTGTACACTCATTTGGAAGTCATTTCCGATTGCGACTTGTACACTGGCCACGCTCAGCATACCCAAAAAGCTCGTGGCGTAAGGGTGCTTACGCCTCGGTCCTGCTGGGAAGAGGTGACAGGCTTCGTCCCGCAAGCGGACCGAACTGCCTGGTGATCCTTCGGGCTTCCCGGTAGCTGCGCAGATAACCAAACGGTCCGTACAGCATGCCTTGCAGCTCAATACGCGTTAATTCCTTGGGATAATCTGGCTGTTTTTTGGCGTTCTTTGGCGATTGCAAGCTGAAGGTGAAAAACAGACCATAAGGCATTCTCAAGAGCAATTCAAATATCCGTTTG
>JAHELX010000199.1 GCA_024643945.1 Anaerolineales bacterium | reverse complement strand
TTTTGCCGGTACCCCTACCATGTCCATAGAAACTTCCACTTCGACCTGCCCATTAGCAGGCACCAAACTCGCTACTCCGGTTCCGCTGCCGACGATTGTGCCGCTCTTGTCGTAAGCAATATGCGAACATTCTGCCCCAGGAAGTCGAAGCCTTCTTCAATGTCCATCAGCTTTGTCTTCTCCGCTCCCGATCCTGACCGCCTTTAACCCACCTGCTGAGCTTAATTCAAACGCCCGCTTTGCGCGACTTGCTCAACTAACCCTCAACAAACGCCCAATGGTAAACATCAGCTTGCAGGCGAGCCGAGCGAAGCGAAGCCTGTTGGTTGCATGCGATGTTGGGCGAGGGACTTATGGATTTCGCCCAATTAATACGAAACTCAATATTGTGTTCTTGGCATATATTCGAACGCACCACCACAACTGGGACAGGATCGACCACCCATCGGGCTAACGGCCGCACGAGTCTCCAGGCAATGCTTACAGTACTTCGCGCCACATTGTTTACACTGATATCCCGCCTGTTTTTCGATTTCCCTGGCTTTGGCAGCGTTGCCTGCCTGAACATACAGCACTTGGGTTTGGAGGATTGTGTCTTGAGGGTAAATCTCCTCTCCACACATCAGGCAGCGTGGCCCTTTGTAAGGCTCTGGTCGTTCCTTCACAAGCTGGCTGCCGAAGGAAACCCCAATCCATTCGAGAACAGAGTAACCTATCATGATCAAGAAAGCTAAGAGCGCCGCCAGCCACCAGCGCAGTTGGAAGTGCCACAACAAAATGACAAAGGGGATAGTGAAGTTCAAAAGGAAATATACCCAATCAGGCACTTGGGCAAGCTTGGCTTTCCTTAGCAAGGAGTCTAGAATGTTAGCAATGATGATATAAAGTATCGCGAAACCCAAGATGATGAGCACAGTACTCATTCGACAACTCCTTTCTGGAAAAGCAACCTCCAGGGGCATTGGACGCCAATCTGGGCGGGATACTGACTAGTGGAGTGCTGGATTGGTCGCCCACCCTACCGCACGCACGATAGTGCACTCAGTACAAGTACTGCTCAACCCTCGAGGCACAGGAGGGACAGAATACCCAGTCTGTAGTGTCCGCCATAGCTCTTTGCACCCAGGAAGCCTCCGCCTGCGCCTGAGACATCCCAAACGCTGCACCAAGCTCAAACGCAGTGGCGGGTGGGCGTAACCCAGCCCGAACGGCGGTCTTTATTTGCGACGCCGAGTAACGCTTTGCGCCGGACCCTACTGGTGTGCTGCAGAGATCACAGATAGCCATCGTGTACACCTTCTTTCTGAGTGGTTCTATTTGTACTTTTCTGAACTTGCTGATGATATTGTAGCATACATTCGAATGCATTGCTTGACATGGACGGGTCAACTTATCAACAGCCGTCAACAAATATGGTACAATCGTAGTAACTTTTGCGGTTAGTGGTTCACCGTATATCCATAGCGTTAGAGATGGTTGCGTAGAGCTCAACTTTTGCCGGTACCCCTACCATGTCCATAGAAACTTCCACTTCGACCTGCCCATTAGCAGGCACCAAACTCGCTACTCCGGTTCCGCTGCCGACGATTGTGCCGCTCTTGTCGTAAGCAATAGCGGTTACTATCACGCCCTGTATATCGTTTTCCCATGAGCTTTTGATGACCCCTGCAACCTTGGGGAAATTCGGGTCGGGAAGGAACGTGGCCTGCTCTGCCGAAAGCGGATTGGTCCTCAACTCAAAAGCCTTCATTCCCGATAGGGCCGCCATTTCCAACAGTGCGCTTTGATCTTCTGACTGAGTTTGTACCTCTACTCTGGCTACGTTTGCCCTTTGGTCTTCCGGCAGCTTCAGGGAGCCTGCCACACCAAGTCGTTCGCCAGGGTAGACGATGCTAATCAGGTTAGATACAGTCTCCAATACCTTTCCGGTTTCATCGTAAGCGATAAAATTATATGTTACGTACCCGGTTGGAGTTTCGTTAGGGTTCCTGATTACAAATGCGAAGTTTCCGTACGTGAGCCGCGGATCCTGAATAACTCCGGCCACCTCTATTTCTAGTGGCATCGCCTGCGCCGGAGCTGCTTCTAACAGGGAGTGTTCATAGAACACAGGATAGAGCTCGATTTTCGCCGGCTTTGCCGTCGTGGCCACATAGATATCTACGGCAACCTGTCCATTGGCGGGTATAAAAACCCCAAACGTGAATCCGCCGCCAATGATTGTACCGCTTTCATCATAGAGGATGGCCACCACGTGTGCATTTTCAACATCCTGCCCCAATGAGCTTTTGACTATCCCTGTGACCTCAGGCGCAAACTGGTGAGGAACATAATTGGCCTGCTCGGTCATAAATGGACTCCCTGATAACTCAAATGATTTAATTTCCCCCGAGCCGATCTGAACATCTAACTTTGCGACATCGGTATTGTCAGGCACGGTCATATTTTCTGCTACGCCAAGCCGTGCGCCAGGAAAGACGATTCCGATTTTACCAGAGACCTGGTTCAAAACCGTTCCGGCTTCGTCGTAAGCCGTAACTTGGTATGGCGCATTTTCAACGGCAAGCTCCTCGTCAGGATTCGCAACGACTAAAGCAAAGGTCACGATGCTCCTGTTTGAGTTGGAATGGGCAAAGCCTTGGGCAATTAAATTAAGCGCCTGCGATGTGGTAGGCGGGGTTGCAGTCGGCGCTGGCATGGTAGCTGTGGCGGCAGGAGGGGCCTGAGTTGGCATAACCACAACGGTAGGCGCTAAGGCCACGAGCCTGGTCCCATCCGGCCGCCAGGCGGGATCCTCCTCCCAGGTTCCTTTCTCCGTCAGGCGACGCAAGTTGCTCCCGTCCGCGTGCATCACGTAGATGTCATTGTCGCCTCCGCGATCTGACATGAACGCAATCTGGGTGCCGTCTGGCGACCAGGTGGGACTGTCATCGGCAGCGCTGTCATCCGTCAGGCGGCGGATGTCTCCTCTATCCACTTCGATCACGTAAATGTCGTCGTTGCCACCTTGATCAGACGTGAAGGCAATCCGGCTCCCATCTGGCGACCAGGCGAGTCGCTTCTCCCAGGTGTCGTTGTTTGTCAACTGACGGACGTTTCCTCCATCCGCATCCATCACACAGATCTCGTAGTTGCCGCCACCTCGGTCTGATACAAAGGCGATTCGACTGCCGTCGGGCGACCAGGCTGGATAGCCATTCCCGCAGCTCTCATAGGTCAGGCGGCGCACGTCGCCCCCTTCTGCTCCCATAACATAGATGTTATAGCAGCCGCCGTCTCGATCCGACTCAAAGGCAATCCGGCCTCCGTCCGGTGACCAGGCGGGAGATGTATTGCGGTAGTTTTCGTGCGTCAGGCGGCGCACGTTGCTACCATCCGCCCCCATCACGTAGATTTCATAGCTGCTGTCCACGTCACCACCTGAGACAAAGGCAATCTGGCTGCCGTCTGGCGACCAGGCAAGGTCTCCGCCTCCGGTGCCGTCGTTGCCCGTCAGGCGGCGGACGTTGCTCCCATCCACTTCCATCAGGTAGATGTCGCCGGCGTAGATAAACGCGATCTGGTTGCCTCCCTCGCCAGAAGGAGTGAACGCCGGCTCAATAGAAACCATTGTGGAAGAGGGTATCTGTTGAGATTCTTGGCCTGGCGTCTTGCGCGCAATCGGGCTACAGGAAATCAAAGTCACTGCCAGCACTAAAGCGGCCAAGATCAGAACCTGACGGGGGGAAAATATGGTTGTTTTCATCTGACTACTCCAATGCACTTTTGACAATCCCGGTGACATTACATTGAACCGGGTCGCGGCTGAAGGTGACCTGTTCGGTGCTAAAGCGATTCGGGCCGGCTCTTCTCTGGTCGCCAGGCGGATGGTGGACGACGCCTCTCCCTGGGCTGGAAGAAAAGTGCACTCAGTACAAGTACTGCTCAACCCTCGAGGCACAGGAGGGACAGAATACCCAGTCTGTAGTGTCCGCCATAGCTCTTTGCACCCAGGAAGCCTCCGCCTGCGCCTGAGACATCCCAAACGCTGCACCAAGCTCAAACGCAGTGGCGGGTGGGCGTAACCCAGCCCGAACGGCGGTCTTTATTTGCGACGCCGAGTAGCGCTTTGCGCCGGACCCTACTGGTGTGCTGCAGAGATCACAGATAGCCATCGTGTACACCTTCTTTCTGAGTGATTCTACTTGTGCTTTTCTGAACTTGCTGATGATATGGTAGCACACATTCGAAGACATTGCTTGACATGGACAGGTTAACTTGTCAAGAATCTTCAACAAACGTGGTACAATTCTGTTGAAAAGCCCATCCAGCCCTTGAAGTGTTCCAGAATCATGCTATCATGGGGTTAGTCCCGCCGACGAACAGGAGGCAGCCATGTCGCCGATTTACAAAGAGGCCAGTTTTCCCCCCGATTACCGGGAAGCGGAGGTCCGGCAGATTATGGACGCTGTTTACAAACTGCGCAGCATCGCCATCACCGGATTGGCCGGCATGGGCAAGTCGAACGTCGTGCGCTTCATCGTTTCCCACCCGGAAGTTCGCCCACGGTATCTTAAGCAAAAGGCAGACGATTACGCCTTCGTCCACGTGGACTGCGCCGGCCTGGCCAACAACGACGAAGCCGGGATTCTGAGCGAAGTCGTGATGGGGCTACACCGGGAGGGTATCCCAGCCGGAACTGACTCCCCTCTCCAACGTTCAGGGGGTGTCCGCCATACGCTGAAAGATCAGATTCTCAGCCTCGAACCCCAACTGAACCTGGTGCTGGTGCTGGACTATTTCGACGAGGCCGCCGCAAGGCTGAACAAAGCCTTTTTCAATTACCTGTTTCACCTCAGAAACGCCCGGCCCAGGGGCAATCTCTCCTTTATCTTTGTCACCCGCAGACCCATGGGACATCTCCACGAACTGCACGAATTGCTGGATGATGGCTGTGTCATCGGGCCCCTCAGCACCAAAGACGCCCTGGACTCGATCCAGCGCGACGAGGCGAGAATGGGTATCACCTTTGACGCAGCCCAGCGAGAGGCACTAATCGCGTGCACTGGTGGACATCCCGGTTTTCTGAAAAATGCCTGTGAGTTGCTGGGTAGTGGGGAGGTTGATACCACTCTGCCAGGAGAAGATATCGCCCGGCGATTGCTCCGATCGGAGAAGATCACCAATCTGTGCCAGGAACTCTGGAATGACCTGATGCCGGAAGAACAGGAGCTGCTGCTCCGCGCCGCCCGAGGCATTCCTTCGCCCCAATTGGCGGATAGCGCTTGTGTGGCGTACATGGAACAGCGTGGCGTACTGATCAGGGGAAAAAGGGACCACGGCGACCTGGAAGTGAGCATCTTTTGCCCGCTGTTCGAAACCTTTGTGCACGAGGTTAAGGCTGCCGTCTCCAGCGCGATTCGTATCACGGCCATGTTCCCCAATCAGGCGCGCATAGAGACGCCAACAGGAGAGGACCGGATAACGCTGCCGCCCAAGCTGTTTGCTTTGCTGCTGTCCCTCACCGAAGCGCCAGGGCAAGTACTTCCCGCCGAGCAGATCATCTCCCGTGTCTACGGGGATGAAGCACTCGGTGTCACGGATGCAGCCTTATCTCAACTGGTCAAACGGCTAAGAGGGATACTGAATCCCCCCGTGCAGCGGATGACAAACAACCCCTCGTACACCTGCGTAGAAACCATCCGAGGCATAGGTTACAGATTTAGCCTGGGAGACTAGAGGTTGGAGAACAAGCCAACCTAAGCTTTTCAAACTCTTTTCAGAGTTGGCTGCATAGCATGCCGGCCGAGATGAACGCATAGCGTTTCTGCTGCCGCTCGCATGCTTCGTTCTCAAACTGATCCGGATGGTAATACACTATGGGCAAGGTTGCGTTTAGCAGGCTCAAGTAGTAGGGACGCAGGTCATCCGCGCTGGTCAAGTACGCAGTTGCCTGGCGACGAATCTCCCTGATAACTTGCCACGCCCTCCGGAATCGCTCGTCTATCAAAGCATCAAGGAGCGGGGCGGCCACCGGCAAGTCGTAGAGTGCCAACCCGCAGCTCATTAACTCTCTTTCGAACACCACCGCCAGCTTTAGATCATTTTCGTCTTGCAGTCTGGTCAGGATGAAC
Source organism: Anaerolineales bacterium (assembly GCA_024643945.1). The sequence continues at coordinate 3,548 of JAHELX010000199.1, read as the reverse complement.
TTGACCTCGGCTTCAAGCCGACAGAAATCGCGTAGCGTGTGCCCTCGATCCGGGTCGATTGGGATGCCCTCACGGATCGCTTCGCGGGTGCGATCCGCCGACAACCCGTTGCCGGTGTGAGAAAAGTCTATGAACCAGAGATGCTTCTGGCTGTCCCTCCCAATTTCAACCAATATGTTTCGTGCGTGGAGATCGCCGTGGACAACAGTCCGGCACGTAGGGACACCCAGGTTTCTGTCCGGCCACATTCGGAGAAATGCCACGGGATCGTGCCAGGGGATGTCCACGTCGGGACAAAAGCTGGGCTTTAATTTGGGCCGTAGCCGCCCTTCTACGGCCGCAAAGTTGATGCGACAGGGATCACCTTCGTCGATGATTTCTTCCACGCGCCCGATAATGAGTTCCTTTTTCTTGTTCAGCAGGTTATATTCGTGGTAGAGGTTCGAACGCTCTATCCGCCCGTTCTTATACCATGCCCGGCCCAGATGTGAAAAGATCTCCCCGACCAACTCCGATACCTCAACGGCCGCATAGCCCTGGTAGAATTGATAAAAGCTCTGTATTTCGTCGTCGGGATCCAGGCCCACAAACTCATAAGCAATCCCGGCAACGCTACCCCCCTCGGCATGCCTGAAGAACCTGGCCGCATGACTCAGATGCCCGAGCACGTAGTTGTGGAACTTGTCGTACTCATCAACCATCTCGCGTCTGTCACCTAACTTAACTACAAAAGACCGGGGTAGAGAGTCATCGCTCTGCTGCCGCTGGAGCTCGACCAAGACTGTCGTACTGCCCCCGTATCCACCTGGCAAAGGTTTCACGTGAACATATTTGATATCGGGAGGACGCCGGAACAGGCTCTGAATAGTCGTCACAAACTCGGCTTTGTCAAGATATTTATGTCCATAGATCACAGGCATCTCTTCGGCGAGAGGTTCCTTTCTCAGGTCGACCAGTTCCTGGTTAATCTTTCGGAAGCGGCGCCAAAGATAGAACGCAAATCCGGCCAGGGCCAGAATCAGCCCACTCAGGCCAAGGACGAACCAGGAAGCAAAAGGGACATAGAGGAAGTTGTATTCAGAGGAATAGACCAGGGCCAGGCCCACAGAGGTGACAATTGCAATGACAGAGGCAACTAGCAAGAGCCGGAGGACTACTTCGCTGCCTATGACGGTTCTCTTCATACACCAGTTGCCTTTCTCTGGCGGGAGCTAAAAAGAAGGTATCAGTTGTCCGGTCAGAGTTAAGAGTACCTATCCAGCCAGCCCAAGTATAGCATAATCTCACGCCCAGGACAATGAGTAAGGGGAGTCCATCGCCTATTTGGGCTAAGTCCCCAGTTCGCGTATAATTTGGAGCGGGTGATCTGTATGCTGGATGCGTTATTGATCGGTGCGGAAGAACTGGAGAACCTGAGCACTCGCTATCTGGCGGCTGTGCTGCGCCAGCACGGGTATTCGGTTGAGTTGGCTGCTTTCAGCAGCGCCGAAGATCAGGACGCCGTGCTGCGCCGTGCGCGGCTTGTCCAGCCCCGGCTGATCGGCCTCTCAGTCATCTTCCAGTATCGCGCGCCTGAATTTCTGACGCTGGCTGCCGAGCTGCGGCGTATCTTGCCTGACGCGCACATAACCATGGGCGGGCACTTCCCCACCTTTGCCGCCCAAGAGTTGCTGCGCGATTTCCCGATTCTCGACTCGGTGGTGCGTGGTGAAGGGGAGTTCACCTTGTTGGAGCTGGTTGAGAAGCTGGACATGCCGGGGGTGTGGGATGATATCCTGGGTCTCTCCTTCCGCCGTGCTGGACAGTTGGTGGAGAATCCGCCTCGCCCACTCATCACCAGGCTGGACGACCTGCCATTTCCCGCGCGTGACACCCCGCCTCAACACCACCTGGGCGTCGGCTATTCGCCGATCCTGGGCAGCCGGGGCTGCTACCGTGACTGCGCCTTTTGTAGTATTCGCTCTTTCTACGGGGCTAGCCTGAGGGCCGTCCCCCAGCACGGGCGTGCAGGTAGCCTGGGGAAGATACAGCGCTTCCGGGGTGTGCCCGACCTGGTAGATGAAATGGAGATGCTGTATCATCGCTTCGGAGTACGCTTCTTCGTCTTCAACGATGACGAGTGGTTCCCGGCTGGCCAGGCCTGCGATGCCCGCATCGCCAACCTGGAGGCTGAGCTCCGGCGACGCCGGCTGGACGTGATCATGAGCATCAAGTGCCGTGCCGACGACGTGGAAACAGATCTCTTCCGGCGCTTGCTGGACATGGGGGTGGTGCGCGCCTACGTCGGGGTCGAATCGGGCTCCGATCACAGCTTACAAACCATGAACAAGCGCACCACCGTCGCCCAAAACCGCCACGCGCTGGAGGTGTTACACCAGGTGGGCATGCTGGCCGATTTTGGGTTGATTATCTTCGACCCGGACAGCACGGTGGAAGATATACGAGCTAACCTCGATTTCCTGCACGACATGGGAGGCGAGGGCCAGGCCCCGCTGAGCTTCGGCCGCATGGAGGTCTACGCCGGTACGCCTATCCTGAATCGTCTGCAGGGCGAGGGGCGGCTGGCCGGTAACTACCTGGCCTGGAACTATACCATCTCCGATCCCCGGGTTGAGATGCTATGGCGGTTGATGATCGCCACCATGCGTCACCGCCAGTATGATAACCAGGGCCTGGGCAAGCAATGCTCGGCGGCCTACTACGAGTTGATGATCTACAAGTACCTGCACGCCGATCGTTACGACCCGGCATTGGGCGAGGCGCTGCGGGACATTGTGGCCCGGGTAAACAACCATTCCCTGGCCATCTTCGAGGAGATGTTTGACTTCACCCTGCACGAGGATATCCACGACCCGACCCTGGTCAACGATCAGGCTGCTGCCTGGGCCAGCCGCATCAATCTGTTTGATCTGGAAGTGGAAGCGGAGTTATGGGATTGGAGGGCGCAGGTAGCACGAAGCGTAACAGGCAAGAGAGATAAGGCACAGAGGAGCAGCTAGTACAGCGGGGCGGAAGTAAGTCAACAATTTGTAGCCCGCCCCGGCTTCGCCGTGCGGGCCGGGGTAGTGACTTCAGTCGCTTAACCGGCCTAAAAACGACTAAAGTCGTTACTACGAACTATAGGTCCATTTACGCCGCGATGTACTAGAGTACGGGCAAGGTCATCCCGTTTCCGCCTGTTCCGTTCACTTTGGAGGAGGAGGCTATGGTACCCTGGAATAAGCTGCCTGAGGATCTTCAGAAGGCCATCTTGACTATGATCATCGTCTTCGGCGGAACGAGTGCCAGTTGCCGATTGGGGCCGCCGATTTGCGACCCGCCCCCGCCGCCGGCCACGACTCCTATGCTCTGTGATCCACCTCCGCCACCACCGTCCAGCACCCCTACATTGACAGCCACAGCGACCATCACCCCTACCTCTACGGCATCCCCGACGACAACGCCGATGATTTGTGATCCCCCACCTCCGCCACCCTCTTCTACGCCGATGCTCTGCGACCCGCCCCCCGCACCCCCGTCCAGCGCCGCCCCGGGCCAGTCTGGTCTTC